>CAWVVG010000122.1:0-9091 GCA_963932775.1 uncultured bacterium | reverse complement strand
CGATCGGATGACTTGGTCACAGACGAAGAGACCCTGGACAACCTCGAGGCCATCGCCATGGGTCTTCTTGATGAGTCAGAGAACATCGATTGCTTTGCTCCGGGCGACTCTCGAGACCCGGACTGGGAGTGTGAGTTTCTGGGCAACCGAGCCGACCATGAGTGGCGGGGGTTCCGTTCAGGAAACAACCGTCTGTTTGCGGGCTTGCGCTTCAATGGCACCGACTGGGATGGCATGGAGGTGGATGGTTCTGGGGTTTTTGAGCTTCCCATCGGTTCGAACTGGGTGGGCTTTGAAGGGTCTTTGGCGATCGACGGTGAGGTTGCCTATGTGTTGGACATGAGGGTCAAAGAGGTGTCTGGCACCGAGATCGAGGTCACAGGCGAGGTGAACCACGAGTCGTTCGGCTTCACCCTCCACTCCACAGCGCGTGGGCAGATGGACTTGAAAGATGACGACCAGGATTGCCGGACCACCGAGCTTGGAATTGATTGCGGAGATTGACCTATAGTTGGATTTCGAACTGTTCGATCACTTCTCCGTCGTCGCCCACCCACTGAACCCGAACTTGTCCGGTCCCAGGGTCGAGGTGAATGAGGTTGGACGCCCATGCCCCGAACATCAAAGGAAACTGGGTGGATGGCTCGACGAGGTCGGCAACGATGTTCAGATTGCTTCCTCCTGGACCGACCATGATCTCCCACTGATCTGCAGCCACACCGCCCTCCGGATCTACTCTTGAAGCGGTACAGCAGTGAAAATCGCCAGTGATCCAGAGAACGCCTTCGGTCTCGTTGGCCACGATGTGATCCAGCAGTTCCCCGCGCTGAGCTGGGTAGCCCTGCCACCGGTCGCTCTCGAGGGCCGCACCGAAGATGGGGGTGTAGTCCGTGATGGGCACCGAATTCATGATGAGCTTGAATCGGGCGGTGCTGTCTCTGAGGCCCTGCTTCAACCAATCCATCTGAGCCGGTGAAAGGTATTGTGATTCCCCATCCCGTTCTCCACGGGAGTCCAGGACGAAGATGTCTGCAGTCTTGCCCCAGGAGAGTTTTCTCCAAATGCCGCCATCCTCACCCTCCCGCTGAGGAATGCCTTCTCGAAAGGCCTCCAACGCCATCTCGTGGCGTTCGATGGGAGTGTTCAGGCCTTCAAAACTGTCCATCACCTCGTGGTCGTCCCAGGTGGCGATCAGGCTGGTCAAGGCGGAGACATCCTTTAGCCCTTGGGTGGTCAAGGCCGCGGCCCAGTAGGCCTGGTATTCCTCGAGGGTGTTGGCGTGATCGGCATAGACGGTGTCGCCGAGCAGCATGAACAGGTCGGGTCGGGTGGCGGCGACATGACTCATGTTGGCCCAGGGCTGATTTCGCTTGAGGCAGGCGGTTGCGCCGATCGTGAGCTGCCTCCAGCCATCTGAGCCGAGGGCCGTGCGGAAGCGGGTCACACGGGAACGACCCTCTGAATCCGAGGCGAAGATGCAGTAGGGGGTGTCGGCTGCGAGTCCGGTCAATTCGATCCGTGCACGGTTCCCATCCCGGACAACAACGGTGGGCTCTCTTGCCTCAATCCACTCTGCACCGACCGCCTCGGCCTGCCGGAGCACCGCTTCATCGGTGGTCATCCATATGCTCACAATGGCTGAATTGGGCCCCACGTCACCCACCTGAATTCCGGAAGGAAACCGGTCCTCGTCGATGAAACCCTCGGGTTCCCATGAGGTGTCGGGTTCGGAACTGCGCTCGGGAGCTGGAGCTGCTGCCGGTGTTCCTGTGTCTGTTGTGCCGGAGTCTGAGGCCGTGATGTTGCGCTTTGGTTTGTTACAGCCGGGCGCCAGCGCGATGGCGGACATTCCTGAGAGCAGTTCACGGCGAGAGGGCTTCATTGGATCCGCCCTATCGCTTTGCTCTCACCCAGGCTCATGGAGCGGACCCCGATCCAGCATTGTTGACCTGGGAATTATCCACGGGGTACGGCCCGCTTCAAGGGACCATGTTGAAGACGCTCAATGGCCGATAGTGAAGGTGCTGCCTAAATTGCCGGGCGTTCCGTCAAAACCATTGTGTCCGATTGGCCCCCATAGTCCATGGTAGCTTGCTGTCACTGACTGGATGGTTTTAATCATGACTCGTTTTTTGGCTCTCTCCACATTGTTCGTGTTGTCGTGTTCCGGCTCGGAAAAGCCGGGGATGGACACCAGTCCAGTGGTGGTCGACTCTGATGCGGACGCGGATGCAGACACGGACGCGGATGCAGACACGGATGCGGATGCAGACACGGACGCGGATGCAGACACGGACGCAGACACGGCGACTGAGACGGGGGAGCCTGAGACTGGCGCGCCCTCGGACACCGGCGATGACGACACCGGCGATGACGACACCGGCGATGACGACACCGGTGATGACGACACCGGTGAATCACCATCTGATCGCGATGGAGATGGATTCACGGTGCTCTTGGGCGACTGCGATGATGGAGATCCTTCGATCCACCCGGATGCCATCGAGGCCTGTGATCTCATCGACAATGACTGTGACGGGGAGATCGATGAGGGTGCAGCCGAGGGTTCAACCGCCTGGTACTTGGACGGGGACGGGGATGGCTTTGGCGATCCTGCCACCATGATCGAGGCGTGCGCAGCCCCCGAGGGAGCCACCGCCACCGCCGGTGATTGCGATGACGACGACGACGACAATCATCCCGATGCCATTGAGTACTGCGACGATGAGGACAACGACTGCGATGGGGTTGTAGACGAGGACGATGCTGTGGGCGCTCCCACCTTCTACACCGATGCCGACCACGATGGATTCGGCGATCCGGGGAGCAGCACGGTCTCCTGCGCGATGCCGCCGGAGACTTCGGAGGATGCGACAGACTGCGACGATGGGGATGACTCGATTCACCCGGATGCAGCAGAGTCCTGTGACCTGGTGGACAACGACTGCGACGGAGAGATCGATGAGGGTGCGGCCGATGGCGCCACCCTCTGGTACGCGGATGGCGATGGGGATGGCTTCGGCGATCCGGCCACCACGGTAGAGGCGTGCTCCGCTCCCGAGGGCTACCTCGCAACCGCCGAGGACTGCGACGATGACGACGACGACAACCATCCTGGGGCCACGGAGTATTGTGACGGTGAAGACAACGACTGCGACGATGTGATCGACGAACCCGATGCGATCGGCACGACCACTTACTACACGGATGCCGACCACGATGGCTACGGCGATTCGGCGAGCACTACTGTCGCCTGCGCGATGCCAGCGGACACATCAGAGGATGACAGCGACTGCGACGACGGCGACTCGGAAGTCCATCCCTTTGCTGAAGAGCAGTGTGACGGGGTCGATGATGACTGCGATGGCGAGATCGATGAGGCTCATGCGGTGGATGTGTTGATGTGGTTCTCGGATGACGATGGGGACGGCTTTGGAGACCCGGACAGTACGGAGGTGGGCTGCGAAGCGCCAGCGGGATTTATCGCTGACTCCAGCGACTGCAACGATGGTGATGATGACATCCACCCCGATGGGATCGAGCGCTGCGATGGTGAGGACAACAACTGCGATGGGTTCACCGACGGAGCCGATGCGGTCGACCCTTCCACTTGGTACCAAGATGCCGATGGGGATGGCTTTGGCGACTCGGAGAGTGAGGCTTCCGCCTGTTTGGCGCCGGATGGTTTTGTGGCGGATGCCACCGATTGTGATGATGTGCTGGCTGGTGTGAATCCATCTGCAACGGAGCTGTGCGATGGCATTGACAACGACTGCAGCGGTGAAGTGGATGGCGTGGACTCTGTAGACCTGATCACGACTTATTTTGATGGCGATGGAGATGGCTTTGGCGAGCCGTCTATGGAGAGCGTTGACTGTGAGGCCCCCGAATTCTATGTGGCGTCCGGTCTCGACTGCGATGACACAGACTCAGCGATCCACCCAGATGGTATCGAGGACTGCAACGGTGTCGACGACAATTGCGATGGCGAAATCGATGAGGGAGCAGAGTCGGCGTGCGGGGCCGGGACCTGTGTGACCGGAGAGTGTGAGATGCCTTGTGAGGCCGGCAACATAGACGAGAGCTTTGGCGTCGACGGGATCATCCATGTGAACCTGGGTGGTGATGACTCCTTGAATGGCATGGCCATTGATGACTCCGATCGAATCCTCATGACGGGAAGTGCCGGCACCAGCCAGTTTGAGACCGTTCGAGTCACCGCCGATGGCGATCTGGACACAAGTTTTGGTGACGATGGCCAGGTGAGTACGGGTTTCCCTGTGAATTCATCGAGTTCTGCGGTTGCAATTCAAGACGATGGACAAATTGTGGTGGTCGGCTCCACTGGCGAGTCCTGCAGCATGATCTGGAACCGCTATGCGCTGGTTCGATACAATCCCGATGGTACCCTCGACTCGTCTTTCGGGTCCGACGGAACCCAGACCACCAACTGGGGCAGTGTTGGATCTTCCCTGTCCGACGTTGCCTTCCAGGCAGACGGAAAGATCGTCGTGTCTGGCACACGGTACTCCGGTGGGTGCTCACCGGGCATCACCCATTCTACCGTCACCCGATACACGGCCAATGGTGAACTCGACACCTCCTTTGGATCTGGGGGAGAGACTCGTCGGGATATTCCCCATGGGCCACATCATGACTTCAACCGAGCGGTGGTGATAGCACCCGACGACTCGATCTTCACCACCGGGTCGGACTACTACCATTCGTGGGCTGGCGTTCAGCGCTATGGGCCCAGTGGGGCATTTTTGGGAGAGATTATGCTTTCCACAGAGTATGGCAGTGGGATCGACATTGACTCCCATGATCGCATTGTGGCGGGCACTACATTGCAGACCACTCGAATGGATCTGGGTGGCTCCCTGGACGCTGCGTTTGGTGACGGTGGTTATGCGGACGCCAGCCCAGGCCCTTTTTCTGGGTCAGCTGGGAGCATCGTAGTGGACGAATCCGACAGGGTGATTGTGGTCACCAACAGCACCACGGTCTTTCGCGTTGCTCGGTACCGTTCGGATGGTTCACTCGATGCCACCTTTGGCTCAGGAGGAATCATGGAGATCGACCCGGGCTACGACTACTTTCTGGCGGCAACCGTGGCGCTCCAGTCCGACGGCAAGATCATCGTCGGAGGCACGTCCGACGGGCTCGGTGAGCGAGACTTTGCCGTGGCTCGAATCTGTCCTTGAGGTTCAGCCTGACTCAGGCTTCTAGCCGCCCCAGTCCGACTGCGACCCCGTAGCAAGCTGCGCCGAGTACCCACACCATGGTGAAGCCCAGGTTCATGGAGAGAACCACGCTTACTCCAGCACCGATGACCGTGAAGAACGCGTTTACCGCCCAGGCCATGGGGGTTCGGTCTGCGCCGATTCGGTGCAGACCCCAGGCGAAAGGGATTCCGAGAAGCAGTCCGAGGGGGAGAATCAGGACCAGGGCTGCGAGCACCCGCAGCGAAAGCGGAGCGGCCTGACAGAGCGCCTCAATGGTTGGAAGTGCGGCTACTGCAGTCACCACCCAGAGCGCCACGCCGAACCCCACCCAGCCGACAGATCGAACCCGTTTTGCGAGCAGGCTGCCGACTCCGGAGGCCAGCAAGAGGGCAGCTAGTGTGACACTCAGGGCGCGCATGGGGTGGCCCAAGAGCAAAGTCAGCTTCTGAATCAAGGTCAGTTCCAGCAGAATGAAGCCCAGTCCGATCCCGCCGAAGTACAGCCATCCTCGACCCAGGCCGGGCCCATTGGTTCGTCTCACCGCCAGCAGCAAGAAGAATGCGGCCACAGCCGTGCTCCACACAAGGTGGGCCACGACGAACATTGGGTTCCCTTGGGAGATGTGTGTGGGTTCGCGGATGGTGCTGGCAGCAATGGCAGGTCGCGACCAGCGGGTGAAGTTGAAGAAATATGGAGAGTCATCGGTTGTAGGGGCAATGTTTCTGGGAAATGAGTCGATGAATCCAACCTTGTCTGGCGAGCGCACAAAGGTGGAGATCAGTCCGGTGTGGGCCTGTCCCGGAAGGTGCAGAATCGAGATCCCTGCAGACTCGGCCCAGCGGCCGAGGGCATCGATCTGCTGGTCGGTGAAGCCATCGGGTCGAACCAGTGTGGCCACCTGAGAATCGACGCTGCCCAGCACCACCACCGACCGTGCAAACTCATCCGTGTTCTTCCCCCCCAGTGCAGTGTGAACCTGGGTGAGGACCCGCAAGGTCTCCATCTCTGCAGCCATGCGGGTGATCTGAAGGATGCCGCCCGGTGCGAGATGGTCCAGCATGAGCTGGAAGGATTCGGTGGTGTACAGGTAGTTCTCCGCCAGCATGTATGCGCCGGAGGCGAGGGCAGCCCAGGTGTCGATGCCGGTCAGTTGCACCCGGTCATAGAGACCCTGTGTGCGCATCAGGTGGCTTCTTCCCTCAGAGATTGACACGGAAACACGTGGGTCGTTGATCCATCCCGACGACCACTGTGGACGCACCACCTCGTGTGCAGCGAGCACCGCAGCATTGAGATCCACAGCATCCACCGATGCCGCACCCCGATGGAGTGCCGCCCAGACATCATCGCCACCGCCAAAGCCGATCACCAGGACGGACGGCTTGGTTTGAATCTGTGCAGCAGCAGTGAACAAGGACTGGTCCAATAGGGCAAGAGCCTCCGGGTGTGCGGTGAAGTTGGAGAGCAAAGTCGATGCGGAACCGTCTTGCATAATCTCCACTTGTTCGGGCAGTGGAACGTGGGGCGCTGCAGCACCCCGAGCGCGGATGGTGGCTGAGTCCACGGTGACCACATCGACCCGGCTGAGTGAGGTCCACGTAGAGGACAGGACCTCTCCGGTCACCTTGCTGGGGGCGGGCCAGGCATCATCGGCCTTGGGAATCATCACCATCAATGGAAGGATGGCTACAGCGAGGGGCTTTCGCAGCGGAGGCGCGCTGATGGCCGTGGCGATCAGTGCCATGACAACGAACAGGGCCACCATGCCGCCAGCCCCCAACCAGGGAAGCGCGAACACCACCCCCAGACATCCCAGGCCTGCCGCGATCAGGTCCACTGAGTACAGGCGGTGTACGTTCTTTGGGCGTACGCTCAGGAGCAGGCCAATGGCGCCGCCTCCCAGGAAAAAGGGGAGGGCTGACGCCAGTCCGAAGGTCACAAAGGAGATGGTGCCTTCTATGCCCATGGAACCACGGTGAACGGGCAGTGCCCAGAGCACAGCCGCGGCCACCACCAGGCTGGCTGAATACCCCGCACATAGTCGGGTGAGCCACCGCTCCCATGTGTCTTGCCAGTGTCTCTGTGTGACGGCGAGGATGACACCAGCGATGCCGATGCCCAGTAGACCGTTGCTCACCGCCAAGTGACCAAAATGAAAGTGGTACCGCAGGGATGCGAGGCGGGTCAGGAGGACTTCCCACCCCAACAGGGATGCGGAAACCAAGGCCATCACACCGAGGGCAGGGTCATACCAAGACATTCCAATCACGGGAGGAGAAGCACGCATAGCTGGACTCATTCCTTCGCTTAGGGCAGCTCGAGGGTGAGGGGTAGACTGAGGCTCTCGATTTCCTGACTGATTTCTTCGCCGTTGGCATTTCGTGCTGTGATGACCATCGGGAGAAGCCCCGCTGAAATCGCCAGTGGGAAGGTGCCGGGTTTGGCAGTCCGGACACTCGCTATGGGCCGCCCTTGGGAGTGAACCTCGATTTGAAAGGGTCCGCTCTCAGCTGGGGCGTCGATGGTGATGGGAAAGGAATCCGTTCGGTGTGGCTGGGCGTTGCCAGCGGTCGTTGCTCGACCGGGCTCTCCCAAGACGTTGTTGTCGGTCTGGAACATGGTCATCAATGGAGACTGTGCCCGGGCATGGCCCGAACGATTCGGTCCAGCGGGAGTGGTGTCTATGACGCCCGAGGCATCGAATGGGGTGTCTGTGCCGACCAGACGCTGGGATGGCCAACCAACTCGACGGAGTCCTTCATCGATCAACTCGGCCATCAGCTTGTGCCCTCGTATGGAGGGGTGCAAATCATCCATGAATAGATGGTCTGCATTGGGGCTCGGGTCTGCCAGGTGGTCTGCTGCAAAGGACTCGGTTGCGTCCAAGTGAGGAATCCCGTGATGGCGTGAGACTGCCGCTTGCTGGTTCCGATAGGAGCCCCATTGGTGGGGTGGTGCCACCGACTGGGTGACCTCCACTTTTGCGGGAGGTGAGAGCAACATCACACCGATATTTCGCTTGGCAGCTTCACGAATGATCCCGTCGAGATTGGTGGCATAGTCGGGCAACTCCACACGTCGAAGGTCGGCCTCGGGCAGCTCGTCGCCGTGTATCCAGGTGACGATTTTCCCATTCCCTGAGGGCCGTAGTCCACTCAAAGACGTGGCAAGCCAGCGCAACAAAGCGGAGTGAGCGAGGAAAGTGGAGCCTTGGACTTCTTGGGTCGCAAACAGGTCCTTGTCCCGGTAGGACTCATAAATGTTGTCGCTCCAGAAACAGCCGAGGACGAGCAGGGTTGGTTCCAGATCCCAGATGACCTCATCGAGAAGTCGCCGGGTTTGTTCGGTGGAGTATCCGGGGACTCCACCGTTGATGACCGTGGTGTTGGTCAAGCGCGCTTGCAACGCTGAAGGCAGGGTGTCTTCATCGCTGACACCGTGGCCAAAGAAGGTGGAGTCGCCCAAGATGACGATTCGTTCCTCGTTGGCCGGGCGCGGTACGGCGACAACGTCACCTCGAAGCCCCAGCTGATTGACGGTGGCTGTGGTGTCGACGTTCTTGCGACTTCCGGGTGCGAGGCCCCACAGTCGGGTGGGGTGTGCGGTCATGATGACGGCGTTGGCGTCTGGCAGTCCCCATCGTGGAAACACAGGGTTGATGCTGCGGGCAATCAGTTCTGCGAATCCGAAGAGGACCGCTGTGGTGATCAGTGAGAGCAGCAAACGGCGAAAACGAGAACGAGCCATGGCAGGAGTCTATTGGATTTGAGACCACCGGTGGGTTCTCCAGCTTGATATTCACTCGAAGGGCGTGGGACTGTCGGTAGCTTCAATGATGCGGTTGGAGGATGGGCCCCATTTCAGTG
>CAWVVG010000121.1:0-9098 GCA_963932775.1 uncultured bacterium | reverse complement strand
GCCTGAGATACACGGCCATCCGAGTCATCATCTTCGCTTCAATGGTGGGCGCTACATGGGCCCACGATGGGTGGCTTCAAGACAGCTTCAATGTGCCACAGCTTGAGTTCGCCCAGCAGCTTCAGGTGCAGCGCAAGGGGACGCTTGAGCAGATTCAACGTGGCATGTTTGATGATGCCCGCCTGGAGGCTGCTTGTGGAGGAGTGGAGCCAGAGGCCTTCTCGATAGACTCTGGGTGGACGTCATGTGGCGTAGCCCTTCGTACCAGTAGCCACACCCGGCTCCACAGCCTCGCTTTGCTGCCGGGTGTGCTGACCTTGTGGGCCCTTTTGCTTGTGTTCTTGCCTGCCACAAATTGGACGAGATGGGGTCGTGTACGGTCGGTGCTCGCTTCAGCCGTGGTGTTCGGTGGCCCTGCACTGAGTCTGTGGCTCGGTATGGCCTGGGTGACCTACTTCGACAGATACGTCTTGCCCTTTGCTGCATTAATGGCGGCGTTGGTGCCCATCGGGATGTCCCGGCTCCTTGGGCTCTTTGGTGGACTTCTTGGTCGCTTCAGTAAGCTCATACCCATGGCTGCGGCCTTGGTTGCAACCGGCTGGGCGCTTATGCAATGGCCAGGTGTCGGGGCCAGAGACTTGGCCGCGCCAGAGAGTGTTCGTTCATCCGAATATCATGCTGGGTTGCTGGCCCGATGGGTGCGCGATGAGACCAAGTCGAATGACCACGTGATCGATTGCGCCGGGTTGGCGCTCGATAGTTTGTTGTTGCCTATGCGGATCGATTACATCCGGTTTCCTCCCGGGGATAGCCAGTGCGTCAAGCTGCTGGCTGAACCTGGGACTTTTGCTGGAAGGACGTTTCTGATTACCATGCACCGTGACATCCCACCCCAATACCGGCCTACAGATCTACCGTTCAACGCGGCGGCGGTGGCGGAGCTGGGATGGACTGAAGTGGACCATTCGCTACCCCTTGAGGGGTACCGTGTTTGGGAGATGAAGTGAAGCTGCGGTCCTACAAGGTTGGGATGAGTATTTTTTTGGTGGCGTACCTGCTCACTGGGATTGCATCTCACAATCGAAAGAATGAAGTTCTTGGGGCCACCTACCGGAAGCTCCGATGGATGCACACCACCCTTTGCCTTTGGCAGAATTGGGGAATGTTTGCGCCACCGCCGGGGAGCACTTCCTGGGTTTTGATGGAGGGCACCACAGCCGATGGCTCCACCGTAGAGATTGCACCTCTGATGGAGCCCCTCGAGCCTGGCTACTTTCGGTGGCGCTATGACCGCCGCCAAAAACTTGCATTGAGCAGCTTCATGGACAGCCGAAAGGCCTTGAGGAATGGAATCGCGCGAAACGCCTGTTACCGGGCAGCAGAGGCCGGCACACCCGTCGTCGAAGTGAAACTCCTTCGTGATCGCACGTGGGCGCGGCGACCGAAGACCCGCTGGGACAAGCCGGACAGCAAGGGGCGCCACAAGGTCATCGAGATGGGGACATTTAAATGCCACTGAGGGACATACTCAAGGGCCTGCGGGCCATGTGGGGAGCTTGGTCGTGGTTTTGGTTCCGCCCCATCAGCGCCAAAGGTACGGGCATCATGCGCATCTCGCTGGGCCTGTTGTTGCTCATGACCAGCATCGACGTATTTCCGGACTTGGACATTCTGATTGGGCCCAATGGGATTTACGCGGAAGGGGCCTCGAAGCGTGGAATGCGGCTCGCCCGCTGGACCTATTTTGATCAGATCGGAACGCTGGAAGGCATGCAGATCGCCCATGGCCTGGGCCTGCTGTGCAACATTCTGTTTATGTTGGGATTCAAGAGCCGGACCACCGGTATCCTGAGCCTGTTGGCCAATGTAGCGCTTTACCAGCGGAACACTTGGTTCATGAACGGTGGAGACCGTTTGGTCCGGGAGATGACGCTTTACCTCTGCCTGGTACCCTGTGGGGCGGCCTTCTCCATCGACTCCTGGCTGAAAGACCGAAAGCTGATTCGTACTGGACAACGGGTAAACAAGAATCCAAAGATTCCCATAATGGCCATGCGCCTCATTCAGATTCAGATTGCTTTCGTCTACTTTATGAGTGGCATCGAAAAGTGGGATTCAGGGTCTTGGCAGCGCGGAAGCGCGCTGTACTACTCCTTCTCGACAAACAACTATGCGAGATCTGACTGGTTGGTTGCTCCGTTCTTAGACGGGCGCTTGGGCTACGATCTCACCCAAGTTGGAACGGCCGTCACGTTGTACTGGGAAGTGGGTTTTTGGTTGTTGGTGCTCTGGCGGCCGACCCGATGGGCCGCCCTCGCGGTGGGTGTGTTTATGCACATCGGAACGCACGTTTTCTTGATGGTCGCTTACTTTTCGATCGTTAGCGTGTGGGCTTATTTGGCCTATTTGCCCTACGATTGGGTCGAGCAGCTCACCCGATGGCGAGCGATACGGAAGGCTCGGGCCTAGCATCGCTAACGAGTGATGGCGGGGCAGCCCGGATCGCGATGGTCGACATGGCTACAAGCCGTTAGTTTGGCCCTCCAACTGGCACCGAGGGAGCACCGCAATGTTCACACATCTTCGCAGACTGGAAGCCGAGAGCATCCACATTATGCGAGAGGTGGCAGCCACCGCTGAAAATCCAGTGATGTTGTACTCGGTGGGAAAGGACAGCTCCGTGATGCTGCAGCTGGCCATGAAGGCCTTCTACCCGGCCAAGCCTCCGTTTCCTTTGTTGCATGTGGATACCACCTGGAAGTTCTCGGAGATGATTTCTTTCCGAGATGACCTGGTGGCCAAGCTCGGCCTCGATCTCATTGTTCACATCAACGAGGATGGCGTTCGGGACGGTGTTGGGCCCTTCAGCCATGGGTCGGCGGTTCACACGGATGTGATGAAGACCGTGGGCTTGAAACAAGCCTTGAACAAGCATGGTTTTGATGTGGCATTCGGTGGAGCTCGGCGAGACGAGGAAAAATCTCGAGCCAAGGAACGGATTTTCTCATTCCGAACCGAACAGCATCGCTGGGACCCAAAGCAACAGCGCCCAGAGCTCTGGAATGTGTACAACACCCGAATTCACAAGGGCGAGTCCATCCGGGTGTTCCCGCTTAGCAATTGGACCGAGTTGGACATCTGGCAGTACATTCACCTGGAGAAAATCCCGATTGTACCGCTGTACTACTCCGCGATGCGTCCGGTGGTAGAGCGGGATGGGGTGTTGATTTTAGTGGACGATGACCGTCTTCCCCTCGCGGAAGGGGAAGTCCCCATGAAGAAGATGGTTCGCTTCCGAACCTTGGGTTGCTATCCACTGACCGGAGCGGTCGAGTCGGAAGCGGTGACCTTGCCGGACATTATCCAAGAGATGCTCTTGGCCACCACATCCGAGAGGCAAGGACGGGTAATTGACTTCGACTCCAGCGCTTCGATGGAGAAGAAAAAGCAGGAGGGCTACTTCTAATGGCCCACAAAGACGATTTGATTGCAAAGGACATCGGTGCGTACTTGATTGCGCAAGAGAACAAGTCCTTGCTTCGGTTTATCACCTGCGGGTCTGTGGACGACGGCAAGTCGACACTCATCGGGCGACTGCTGTATGAATCCAAGCTCTTGTTCGAGGACCAACTTGAGGCACTCGAGGCGGACTCCAAGAAGATGGGCACCCAGGGCGGTGACATTGACTTCGCACTGTTGGTGGATGGCCTGGCTGCTGAACGGGAACAAGGCATCACAATCGATGTGGCCTATCGGTTCTTCTCTACGGACCGTCGCAAATTCATCGTGGCGGACACACCCGGCCATGAGCAGTACACCCGAAACATGGCGACCGGTGCGTCGACCGCTGAGATGGCGATCCTGCTGGTGGATGCCCGCCACGGCCTGCTGACCCAGACTCGTCGGCACAGCTTCATCGTATCCATGCTCGGAGTTCGAAAGCTGGTTTTAGCCATCAATAAGATGGACCTCGTGGATTATTCCGAAGAGACCTACAACCGCATTGTGGCTGAGTACGAGGAATTTGCAAAGGTACTGGAAGTCGACTCCATTACCGCCATTCCAGTCTCTGCGCTCAAGGGCGACAACATCACGGATGCCGGCGAAAATCAGCCTTGGTACACCGGTCCGACCCTGCTTGAGTACCTTGAAACGGTACCGGTTGGAGACCGGGCACGGGAGAGTGATTTCCGGATGCCAGTTCAATGGGTCAATCGCCCCAACTTGGATTTCCGGGGTTTCGCCGGTCAGATCGCTGGAGGAGAAATCCGTCCAGGGGACCGAGTGAAGTCAATTCCCAGCGGAACCGAGAGCACAGTCGACCGCATTGTCACCTATGACGGAGACCTTGGGTTGGCCCACGCGGGTCAATCGGTGACCATTACGCTCGCTGACGAAATTGATGTGTCGCGGGGCGATGTCTTGGTAGCAGTGGATGCACCATGTGGCGTTGCTGACCAGTTCCAAGCCACAGTGCTGTGGATGGACGACAAGCCGATGATGCCAAGTCGACCATACGTGATGAAAATAGGTGCCCGGGAAGCCACGGTCACGCCGTCTCAGCTCAAGCACAAGATCAACGTGAACACTCTGGCCAAAGAGCCCACGAAGACCCTCGCATTGAACGAAATCGGCGTCTGCAACATCTCGGTCGACCGACCCATCGCCTTCGACCCGTACACCAAGAGCCGGGCGACTGGCGGATTTGTCATGATTGACCGCATGACGAACAACACCATCGGACTCGGTCTCATCAACTTCGAGCTTCGCCGTGCATCGAACATCCACTGGGAAGCCATGGACATCGATAAGGAAGCCCGGGCTAAGGCGAAAGGCCAGAAGCCGGTGATTATATGGTTCACTGGGCTCTCTGGCGCCGGAAAGTCCACCATCGCGAACATCGTTGAGCAGCGGCTGCATGCACGAGGCTGCCACACGACCATTCTGGATGGTGACAACGTGCGTCATGGCCTCAACCGGGACCTTGGCTTCACTGAAGCCGACAGGGTCGAGAACGTCAGGCGGGTCAGCGAAGTCTCCAAGCTGATGGTGGATGCTGGATTGATCACGCTCTCCTGCTTCATCTCACCATTCCGATCCGAGCGCAAGATGGCACGCGAGCGAGTGGGGGACGATGAATTCGTTGAGGTCTTTGTGGACACGCCCATTGAAGTAGCCGAGGCACGCGATGCCAAGGGCCTGTACAAGAAAGCCCGGGCAGGAGAGATTAAGAACTTCACTGGAATTGACAGTCCATATGAAGCGCCACTCAATCCAGAGATTCATCTTTTGATGACAGGTCAGAGCGCGGAGGATGCAGCGAGTACGGTCATTGAGTGGCTCGAAGGCCACGGCTACATTCGCTGATTTTAAGCGGAGGGGGCCTGGGAGCGGACCATCGAAGCCACCGCCTGAATCCAGTCTGGGTCGCTGTTGAGGCAGGGGACTATTTTTAGGTCTTCCCCTCCAGCAGCGATGAAGTCCTTCTTGGCCCGAATTCCGATCTCCTCAAGGGTCTCGAGGCAGTCGGAGACAAAGCTCGGACAGGTCACGAGTAGGCGCTTTACCCCACCATTTACCAGCTCAACGAGGAGGTCATCGGTGTATGGCTGGATCCAGGGTGTGCGACCCAGGCGAGACTGAAATCCCATGGAGAAATCGTCTTGGGCCAGGTCAAGACGTTCAGTCAGCCCTCGGGTCGTGGCATAGCATTGTGCCCGGTAGCAGCTGCGGTTGGCCGGCGTAATGCGGTCACAGCAGGTTTCCGAAGATAGGCAGTGGGTTCCGGACCGGTCCGATTTTTTGACCTGTCGCTCTGGAAGTCCGTGGTAGCTGAACAAGACATGGTCGGGCTCAAAATCGACGCGTTCGTTTTGGATTAAGGCCGCACAGGCATCGAGATAGAGTGGGTGGTCATAGAAGTCAGGAATGACCTGAAGTGGTGGGACGACAATCTTTCGTCCCGCTTCAGCATACAGAGCGGCGAGTCCAGTTCCAGTGGAGGACATGGCATACTGTGGGTACAGGGGAAGGACCACGATTTCAGTGGCTCCGGCGGCATCAAGCTGCTGCAGAGCCTCGGGAATGCTCGGGTGCCCGTACCGCATACCGAGGGCCACCGAATGATCTTGGCCCAGCTCGTCGGCGAGTCTATCGGTAAGCGCAACACTGTGAATCATCAGTGGAGAGCCTTCGTCGGTCCAGATCTGTTGGTAGGCGTGGGCGGATTTCTTAGGTCTGAACGGCAGGATGATAAGGTTCAGGAGCGCCCACCGAGCGGGTGCAGAAATGTCCAACACCCAGGGGTCTGACAGGAATTCTCGGAGGTATCGTCTCACCGCGCTGACTGTGGGGGCTGTGGGAGTACCGAGCTGAATTAAAAGGACACCTTTCATCCCTAGAAGTTAGTGGATTGGGACTCAATAGACCAGAGGCAATATGAGAGTTCTCTTGACTGGAGCTACGGGCTTTGTAGGCCGAGCACTGACACAGCGACTTTATGGCGAAGGACATGAGGTCATCGGGGTGTCCCGCGTGGCTGAAAAGGCCCGAGACTTCCCTGGACTATCGGGTGCTGTGGGTTGGGACGGACTCGACGAAGTGTTTCAACGTCCCGTGGACGTTGTCATTCATCTCGCCGGAGAGACTGTCCAGGGTCGCTGGAACAAGGCCAAAATTCAGGCTGTGCGGGAAAGTCGCCTGACGACCACCGCTGCCCTTGTTGACGCCATCGTTCGCGCGCCAGAGCCACCGAAGGTCCTCTTGTCGGCCTCTGGAATTGGATACTATGGCGAGGGCGGAGAGACGAAACTAAACGAGTCTGCTGCCGCCGGAGATGACTACTTCGCTGAAGTGTGTGTGAAGTGGGAGGCCGAAGCGACTCGGGCCCGCGCTTGCGGTTGTCGTGTGGTTCTATTGCGTTTTGGAATCATTATAGGTCCTGGTGGAGGTGCACTGGATGTCATGCTTACGCCGGCCAAGTGGGGAGTAAGTGGAGCCTTGGGTGGGGGAGAGCAGTGGTGGAGTTGGATCAGCCTTTCCGATGTGGTCGCGGCGATTCTCCATGGAGTTGTGACACCACAGATTGATGGGCCCGTCAATATGGTGGCGCCAGAGCCCATCCGACAGCGAGACTTCAATCGGATATTGTGCCGCTTGCTCCGTCGACCGAGCTGGGTTCCAGCGCCGGCCTTCGCGCTGCGAGTGGTCTTGGGGCGCTTTGCCGATGAGGTGCTCGCGAGCAAGCGAGTCGTACCACAGGCATTGGCTGAGACCGGTTTCGAGTGGACTATTCCCGACTTGGAGGCGGCCCTACGAGAAGCCCTCCGCTGATTAGGGGCAGGGCCAACGGCCCATATTGAGCCGGTTGTTGTCCTCGCGGCACTCCGCGATGTCCTCGGGCCAGTCGACGATTGCGAACAGCGGCCCATCTCCCCAGTCTTCCCGCGAAACGCGAATGGGCCCGAGTTGGACCCCGGTTCCGTCCAGAATCGACGGGATGTTCTTGACGTCAACCTGTGTGCCGTCGCCACGCTCGAACGCCACCACGACGTCCCGGGCCTCGATGATGCCGTGATTGACAACAGGCAGGTAGACCAGGACCTCGTCAAGATCACAAGTCTCTGTGCAAATGTCCGGAGGACGAGGAACGAGATCCGTGAGCCAGTGACTTGGGCCAAGCTCGGTTCCGCCCGCTCGGAAGTTGTTCCAGGTATTCCAGTTCCTGGTCTGGACTGCAGGGATTGAGCCGTCGTTGTTTACATTGGTGATGTGGTAGGCGTACTGATTCCAAATTGGCCGTGCAGGCGCCCAGCTCTCGGCGACATCTCCGATGACGGTGATTCCCGTCCATCCAGAAAATGTGTAGTCATTGCTGGCGACGATAATCTCGGTCGAGCCATCGTTGTCCACATCGGCGATCAGTGGGTACTCCATAAGGGTGCCCGATGCGTGTCCCTCCTGGGCCATCTTCACAGCACCGGTTGCACCGTCGTAGATCCATAGGGTGTGTTCATCGGCATAGACGACCTCCGCTGCACCATCACCCTCAAAATCAAAGACCGAACTTCCGGTCTTTGAACTGGAATAATCAGAGGTGGTGTTGGACCACATGGGTGTACCGTCGGTGTCGTAGACCGTGTACTTGCTCAGGTCAGCAACACCCACTTCTGGAAGTCCATCTCCATCAAAATCCGCGACGGTTGGGGCGCCTGCGTTCCCGCCACCGGTGGTGGACAAAGACCAGAGCAGCGTCCCGTCGTTCAAGGTCACATACACCATGCCGGAGCCCGCGCGAACCAGGTCTGGGCGTCCGTCCATATTGAAGTCGCCGACTGCAGGTGCAGCATCAGCGAGAGTGTCGCTCCAGACAATGCTCCCGTCCATCTCATAGACGGTATTGCCAGCGACAACCTCGAGTTGGCCATCGAGGTCCCAGTCGACCGAGAAGCTCATGAAGTGAGGCCCACCTCGTCCACCGGTACCAGTGGCGATTGTGGTTCCGGTGTGGTCGAGTATGGTGCGGCCAAAGACAACCTCTGCGAGCCCATCGCCGTTGAGGTCGGCAATCGATGGGCAACCGTAGGCAGAGGTTTCGCTCCCGCCCGCCCATTTGAAGCTGCCATCGACTCCATTCACGCAGACCACGCCCGAACCTGTACCGGCGGTACATACTTCGATGGTGCCATCTCCTTCAAGATCTCCAATGGCCACTCCCGCTGCTCCGTAGATTGCATGCCCACCGGGGGCAGACACAGACCACAGTGTCTCGCTGCCGTCGCCGCGGATCGCGGTGATGGTTCCGGGTGAGGAGTAGGCACCGCCTGAGAAGCTGGTGAACACAACATCTGGGATGTCGTCTGCATTCACAAGCCCGTCGCCATTGTCGTCGTCGAGGTTTGCGATTGCTGGGGTTGCCATCAGGTTGTCGTACCCGACGTGAATTTCATTGACGGACCACTGCCATTCGACCACGGGGGTGAAGGAGCCAACCTCGGGCTCCGCGAGGCAGTCGTCGAGTGACGAAACCGGCCCAATTGGGTCTGGGCTGAAGCCATCGCAGTTCGGGTCCAGTTCTCCGGTGTCGTCCTCTACTGGCC
>CAWVVG010000120.1:0-9112 GCA_963932775.1 uncultured bacterium | reverse complement strand
ATTGATCGCTTGGTCATGTTGCTCACCAACCGGGCCAGTATCCGCGAGGTCATCTTATTCCCGACCATGAGGCCGGAGCAGAACATTGGTTCAGCCGCTGAGGCGGGAGATGCTGAAGATGGCGAGAGCGCTGACGACTGATGCGTTTTGCCCTCCAGATTGCTTGGTCTCACTTGAAGGGCCGCCGCCGTACGGCGGGGGTCAGTGCCATTGGCCTGGTCTCGGTCATCGGTGTCGCCGTGGGTGTCACGGCCCTCATTATGGTGCTGGCTGTGATGGAAGGGTTCGAGGTTGATCTCCGAGAAAAGATTTTAGGCTCCAACGCCCATGTGGTTGTGTTGCATTTTGATGGCTACTTCGGCGACTACGAAGCCACACAGACCCAACTCGAGGTCATCGAAGGCGTGGCGGCAGCTGCACCGTTCATCTACACCAAGGCAATGATTCAAGGTCGCTTTGGGCACGATGGTGTGGTGGTCAAAGGACTCGACCTGGATCGAACCCACGGTGTCACGAATGTGCGGGATATCCTTACGGTTGGGCCGACAGGGGCGCTGACTTCACAGTCTGAACGCTCCGAACTGTTCGCCAACCTAAGGACCCCTGCTCGAGCCATCGCGCAGCCTCCAGACGATACCGAGAAGCTTCCGGGAATCATCATTGGTGTGAAGCTCGCTGAGGCCATGAGCTTGTTCCCAGGAGACCGGGTCCACCTGATCAACCCAGCGGGGGGTGGAACGGGACTATTCGGTCGGCCGGTGCCCCACGTGAAGGCTTTTCGGTTGGCGGGAATTTTTGAGTCTGGCATGTACGAGTACGACACCGGCTGGACCTACGTAGCGAAGGAAGACCTGCAGCAGTTTATGAAGGTTGGAGACGTGGTCACCGGCTTTGAAATCCGCGGTCATGACATTGAAGACGCGGGAGAGATTAAGGCCCGCATCGACCAGGCAGTGGGCTACCCCTTCTACACGAATCACTGGAAGAAGCTCAACCAGTCTTTGTTTGAGGCCCTCGCACTCGAGAAGGTGGTCATGGGTCTCATCTTGAGTCTCATCGTGTTGGTCGCAAGCCTGAATATCGTGGGGATGTTGGTGCTCATTGTGGTGACTCGGACACGAGAGATTTCAATCCTTCGGGCCATGGGTGCCTCGGCTACCCGCGTTCGGCAGATCTTCATGCTGGAAGGCCTCCTCATTGGCTTGGTGGGTACATCGATAGGGACCCTCCTGGGTCTCGCAGGATGTGAGGCCTTGAGGAACTATGAATTCCCCCTTGATACGGACGTCTACTACGTGGACACCCTTCCTGTAGTCATGCACATCGAGACCGTAGGCGTGGTTGCTCTGGTGGCGGTATTGATCTGCTTCATGGCCACCTTGTACCCTGCCACCATCGCATCTCGAATCCGTCCGGTGGACGGTCTGAGGTACGAATGAGCGAGTTGGCACTGAAGGTTCGGGGCTTGGAGAAGTCTTTCGAGATGGGCGGTCGTACCTTACCGGTGCTTCAGGGCATCGATCTCGAGATTGCCGTGGGAGAGCGGGTGGCCATTGTGGGGCAGTCCGGTTCGGGAAAGAGCACGTTTCTGCATGTGGTCGGCACGCTTGACCATCCTTCTGCTGGGCAAGTATGGCTTCATGGCCTGGATGCTTTCGCGCACTCCGATGCTCAACTTGATACGCTGCGCAACCGCCACATCGGCTTTGTTTTCCAGTTTCACCACCTTCTTCCTGACCAGGACGCCGTGCAGAACGTCATGATTCCGGCATTGATCGGTGGAACTTCCCGGGCTGAAGCCCGCAATCGGGCTGAAGATCTACTCTGTCGAGTCGGTCTGGCAGATCGTTTGGAGCACCGTCCAGGAGAACTCTCCGGTGGTGAACAACAGCGCGTGGCCTTGGCGCGCGCCTTGGTCTGCAAACCCAGTTTACTGTTGGCCGATGAGCCAACTGGAAATCTTGATCCGTCCACGGCGGCAGAGATGTTGGACTTAATGCTTGAACTGAATGAAGAAGTGGATACCACGCTCTTGGTCGTGACCCACTCGAAGGCGTTGGCTGCCCGGTTTCCCCGGCGCCTCGCTCTTGAGCATGGCCGCTTCGTGGAGGGAAAGTGAACTCGTTTATTCTGACCCTTCTTGGGCTGAGCATGGCGCTGCCAGTGTGGGCCCAAGATGAAGTAACAGAGCCCCCCGCTCCGACGGTTGCGACCGCGGCCCCGGTTCCGGTGGAGCTTAGTGGGCATGTGGTCGACGTTCGAATCACCGGGCTTCGTCGAGTGGAGGAGGCTGCATTGATGGCGGCCGTCGGGCTTCGCTCTGGCGAGATGCTTGCCTCGTGGAAGATTCGTCGGGACTTGGTGGCCATCTACGAGACCGGTTTTGTTGACGACGTTCAGGTGGATGTGAGCCTGTCGCCCGATGGTGCAGGGGTGATGGAGCTGCCACCGGTAGTGGTCACCTTTGAGGTGCTCGAGAAACCGGCCATCCGTGAAGTGCTGATTTCAGGGAACAAGAAGCTTGATGAAGACAGCATGCGGGAGGTCATTGACATTCCGGCCTTCGCTGTACTCAATCGGGCGGATATCAACGAGAACATTGCCCGCATGCGAGAGAAGTACCTGGAGAAGGGCTTCTACTTGGTTGAGATTGAGCCGATCGTTCACAACGTCGAGGCCGACGTTGTAGAATTGGAATTTTCAATCAAAGAGAACAAGAAGGTGCGGGTACAGCGCATCGATATCGTGGGCAATGAGCAGGTACCGGACAGCAAGATACGGAAGTTTTTGCAGACCAAGCAGGCGGGCATCATGCCCTGGCTCTCGAACAGTGGCGTGTTCAATGAAGCCGCCCTCGAGACCGACATGCAGATTGTACGGCAGGTCTTGCTGGAGGAGGGCTTCGTCGATGTAAAGGTCGAGCCACCCACGACCTTCCTGTCGCCGGACAAGCGCTTCATTTACATCACCATGCACGTGACGGAAGGTCCTAAATACAAGCTGGGACGCATTTCTATCGAGGGTGACTTTTCCGAAGATGAAGGTCTGACCAAGACTGCGGTTCGCCGCATCATCGATGGTGAGACCTCCAAGGATGTACGCCTTCGCTATGTGGCTGCGAAGAAGAAGGCGGCCCGCCAGACGGGTGAGGATGATGCTGCAGCACCTGAAGGGTGGGAGACCCCCAAGCGAGGAGGGATCCTCAACTTCAAGACCAACCCCCCCATGGCGACGGGAGAGGTCTTCAAGTTCACCACCATGCAGGCGGTGATGACCCAACTCTCCGATATGTACGGTGATGTTGGCTATGCATTCACCAACGTTGTTCCGAACACCGACACCCATGCGGACGAAGGGGTGGTCGACATCCGCTTCGACATCTCAAAAGGTGAAAAGATGTGGATCGGGCAGATCGACATCACCGGAAACGACCCAACTTACGACAAGGTGGTTCGCCGGGAGATTCCCCTCAATGAGGGTGAGCTGTACTCCACGTCCAAGCTCAATGAGGCCCGCTTCCGTCTGAACCGTCTGGGTTTCTTTGAGGTGGTCAACATCTCTACCCCCCAAGGCAAGGACCCGAAGTCGTTGGACATGAAGGTCGATGTGGTGGAGAAGCCAACCGGTAGCTTCTCGGTTGGTGCCGGCTTCTCAAATCTCGAGAACTTTGTCTTCACGGCCAATGTGCAGAAGAACAACTTCTTGGGTCTGGGCTACACCTTGGCTGCCGCGGCCAATCTCAGTGGAAAGCGTCAGCAGGGCAACTTCCAGATCTTTGACCCATACTTCTTGGACTCCCGATTCTCTCTGCGTCTGGATGCGTACTCCATCAGCCGGCAGTTCATTGAAGATGAATACCAGCGGGGCGGATCCTTTGCGATTGGGCGCTACCTCGATGCCCGCGATGACCTTCGGCTCGAAGCGATCTACACCATCGAAGACACGGGGCTGAACAGCATAGACCCCTACAAGGGGCGACTGTTTGGTGGTCAATTGTACCAAAATGGTCTGGCGAGCTCCGGTGGGTTGTCCTTCAACCTGGACAAGCGGAACAACCGGATACAGGCCACCAAGGGAATCTTTTCATCGCTGAGCGCGACCCTTACAGGTGGCTGGCGAACCGATGAAGACACCGTGGTCAGCGTGTTTGGTGGCCAGTTCAACTTTTATGAACTCAAGGGAAATCTTCGCGCCTTCTACCCATTGGTGAAGTCTGAAGCTTTGATCTTTAAGTACAACGGAACCGTTGGACACCTGGGCAGCACCGACGGCCAGATCATCCCCTATATCCACCGGTATCGTGCAGGCGGAATCAACTCCGTGCGGGGCTATGATTGGTATTCCTTGGGACCATCTGTACGGGCCACAGGCTACCGCCAAGGGGAGCAAGGGACCTACTGGGTTGGATCGGATGACCCGACCTCCGCGGATGACCGCTTGGTCATTGGTGGTACCCGGACCTGGATCAATAACTTCGAGATTGAGGCGCCCATTGTTCGACAAGCGGGCATCTCTACCGTGGTCTTTTTCGATGCGGGAAATGCATTCGGCGACATTTACGGCGAGGGTGGAATCAACCCCTTGGAGCTGCGGGCAGCCTATGGCTTCGGGCTTCGCTGGTTCTCCCCCATGGGTCCGCTTCGATTTGAGTGGGGCTTCCCCATCAACCCACGCGAAGATGAGCGAGAAGTGGTGTTTGACTTCTCTATGGGCTCGCTTTTCTAAATTATCTGGCTTCGGCCCTCCTTCAATCGCAGGACACAGACATGATTTTCAAGACTCTTTTTCTCAGTGCACTCCTTAGCGCCCAAGTCGCTCTCGCAGGCGGGATCGCCATCGTTGACTTCAACAAGGCGGGGTCCTTGGTAAAGGAAGGCGTGAAGATTCAGACGGAGCTCAAAGCGCTTCAAGGCGAACGCGAGAAGCAAATCAAGAGCATGGAATCGCAGATCATGAGCATGCGGGCTGACTATGAAAAGCAGTCTATGATTCTCAGCGACGACACTCGGAAGCAGAAAGAAACTGAGATTATGGCAGCTCAGCAGCAGTTTCAGCAGGCGGTAGTTTCCGCTCAGCAGGAGATGGCTGCAGCCTACGAATCCAAGGCTGCCAGCTTGTTTGAGAAGCTTCGGACGACCTGCGAGAACATTGGCCGTGAGAAGGGCTATGACCTCATCCTTGAAGTATCCCAGGGTGGCGTGGTCTATTCCGGATCTGCTGAAGACATCACTGTGCAGCTCGTGACACGCTTCGACGCAGGACAGTAAACGGTGCCCGGCCCACTCCGGTTGAGTGAGGTCGCTGCTCTGGTCAGCGGAACCGTTCGAGGAGACGCAGACCAGGGGATTGTAGGTGTGTGTTCACTGGGATCTGCCGGTCCCGAGCATCTAAGTTTCTTGGCCAATCGACGCTATACGCAAACGGCGCGAGAGAGTCGTGCCGGGGCCATCCTAGTCGGACCCGATGTGGACCTCGGCGACCGCTGTACGGTGGTGTGTGAGGACCCTTATCGGGCCTTTGCGGTCGTGATGCAGCATCTTCACCCCTACACGCCCCCGGTGGCTGTGGTGGACCCACTGGCCTGGGTATCGCCGACTGCAACCGTTGAGGGTGCACGGATTGAGGCATTCGCCTGGGTTGGGCCTGGAGCCAGAGTGGGTCCGGGAACATGGGTGGAGACGGGTGCAGTGGTGGGCGAGGATGCTGTGGTTGGGTCCGACTGTCGCCTCATGCCCAAGTCAGTGGTGATGGGAGGCTGCAGGCTCGGTGACCGAGTCTGGCTGAACCCAGGAGCAGTGATTGGTGGCGAAGGGTTCGGTTTCGCACCCGGCCCAGATGGCCATACCAAGATCCCCCAAGTCGGTGGTGTTGAGATTGGGGACGATGTGGAGGTTGGTTCGAACAGCTGCGTCGACCGGGCAGCCTTAGAGACAACTCATGTGCGGCAAGGGGCGAAGCTGGACAACTTGGTTCAGGTCGGCCACGCGGCCGACATCGGTGAGCACAGTCTGATGGTTGCATACTCTGGCGTCGCAGGAAGCACTCGCCTGGGTCGAGGGGTGGTGCTCGCAGCGAAGGCGGCAGTGCTGGGCCATCTGGAGATCGGTGATGGTGTCCAAGTGGGTGTATCGAGTGCTGTGACCAAGAATCAGCCGCCGGGAGCCCGTGTCACAGGAGTGCCCGCGATTGAGCACCGTCGCTGGCTGCGGTCCGCCAAAGCATTCGAATCTCTCGGTGATTTGATGAAGAAGGTGGGGGCCCTGGAAAAACGAATTCAAGAACTCGAGGAATCGTCGTGATCGAAATTGATGAAATCATGCGCCTGTTGCCCCACCGGTTTCCATTTTTGATGATCGATCGGGTGGAAGAAGTGGTACCGGGCCAGCGGGCGGTTGCAATCAAGTGTGTGTCTGTGAACGAGCCCCATTTTCAAGGGCACTTTCCCACGTCACCGATCATGCCCGGAGTTCTGCTCTGTGAGGCTTTTGCGCAAACAGCGGGCATTGTGGCCTTGTCGGACAATGAGGATTTTGCAGGTCAGACCGTCTATCTGCTGGGTCTGGATAAGATCCGTTTCCGAAAGCCGGTACGCCCCGGTGACCAAGTCCGAATTGTGGCGGAAAAGGAGTCGGAGTCCCGAGGGATATGGAAGTTCAGGGTTGTCGCAACCGTTGATGGAGTGAAGGTTGCCGATGGCGGAGTCATGGCTTCCGTCGGCAAGAACACTGATTGATCGTGTATAGTGGTGGATTGATAGGCGATATTCACAGTAGGATTGACCCCAACGAGGATGACGAGACTGGTGACTACGCGCGAAGGACAGGACGGCCCCGGACAACCGGCGGCTGAACAGAGTCAGACCCGGGGTTCTGTCATGGCGACGGGTGTTCTCGTTGGCGGGAAATTTCGCATCGAGAGTCGCATTGCCCGTGGGGGCCAGGCCTCCGTCTATTTGGCTCGGCAGGAGCCACTGAATCGTCCTGTAGCCCTCAAGATTTTATCGCCACCTACCTATGAGGCTACCGACGAGGAGCGGGAAGCTTTCGAGCAGCGGTTCTTACTCGAGGCCCGAACTCTCGCTGAGCTGGACCACCCCAATATCGTAACGATCTTCGACTACGGTGAGACCGAGGATGGTCGCTATTACTTGGCGATGGAGTACATCACTGGTGGGCGGTTCCTGGATCTGCTGAAGAAGGGACACCTCGAGCCCGGACGGGCGGTATCCTTGGTGACCCAGGTGGCACAGGCCCTTCGCTATTCTCATAAGCGCGGTGTTGTTCATCGGGACGTGAAGAACTCCAATGTGTTGGTGCGAACGCTCGACAATGGCGAGGAACAAGCGAAGGTCGTGGACTTTGGTCTAGTGAAGCTCTCGAAGATGGACTCCGGCCTTACACAGACTGGAATGATTCTTGGTTCGCCGCACTTTATGGCCCCAGAGCAAGCCACTGGCCAAGGGGTCGACCACCGGGCCGATATCTATGCAACCGGTGTGTTGCTCTACTGCGGCCTGACCGGAAAATACCCGTTCGATGGTCCACATGCGACCGCAATCATTACCGCTCATGTGACCCGCGACGTGCCCACGTTTGCGACGGTGGCCCCGAGTGTGGTGGTACCGGAGGGCTTGGAGGTGATTGTTCGGCGATGCTTGGAGAAGAAGCCATCTCGGCGGTATCCGAGCATGGATGCGCTGATTGCAGAGCTCGCGCCGTTTCATCCAGGTTCGGGACTTGAGGCCATGTCTGGAGAGTTCCACACCTTGACCGCAGGCACTCGGGTCCTGCCGAAAACGAAGGACTGGACAATGGTCTGGGTGGGCGCTGTAGTGGGCAGTATTGTGGCCATATTGCTCGCAATGCTCGTTGCTACCGCCTACCTCGGGTTCCAAATGCGCCAGACAGAAGTGCCGGATGAGCCTTCGACAACGGCCGTCGTTCCCGCACCCCAGCAAGTGGCGCCACCACCCGTGGCTGCCCCTGCGCCAGTCGTACCCGCGCCGGTCGTACCCGCGCCGGTCGCCGCTGTGCCTCCAGCTGTTGCCAAGCCAGTCCGATCAAAGACGGCACCGCCGAGGGCCAGGCCCCAGCGAACCCGGAAGGCGGCTTCGAGGCCTGTACCGGCCCCAATACCGACTCGTGCTCCCGACCCGGCTCCAGAGGTAAGCCCGGCCCCGTCCGGCGGTGACTGGGGCGACGAGGATATTGAAGCAGGGAGTGACCCTTGGGAATAAGGAAGTGGTTTTTATTGGCGCTGTTGGCGGTCGGCATAGTGATGCCCACTGTGGCGTCGGCGATGGACACGCCCGATGACAAGGCCAAGGAGTGGTACGAAAGTGGAAAAGCCTTCTACCAGGAGGCCAGCTATGGCCAGGCACTCGTGGCCTTTGAGACCGCATATCGCCTGAGTAAACGCCCAGTTTTACTTCGCTCCATTGGCTATTGCTACGAGAAACTGGATCGCCTGGAGGAGTCACTGGATGTCTATTACCGGTGGTTGGGTCTGGCGGATCCCGGGAACTACCAGGAGATCGAGCGGCACATTCGACGCATCGAGCAAGCAATTGAAGCCGAAAATGAGGTGGTTGCTCCATCCGTATCCGCACCCGCACCCGCACCCAAAAAACGGGCCTATCGGCCCGAACCCGTGCAGGAGCGCCCTGGCTGGAGGATGGGAACGGGACCGAGTGTGCTGTACGGGCTCACCGCTGTCAGTGCGATCACAGGAACGGTATTCGCGATTCAGGCTGACCAAGCTCGAAAGGCAGCAGCGGAACTGTGCAGCACTGGAGATGCAGTGTTCTGTACCGGTACGGCAGCCAATTCAATTTCAAGGGACCGTACATTCTCCGGCATTGCAGATCTGAGCTTTGGGGTGGGTGGCGTCGCAATCGTTGCCGGTACCCTTTGGATGGTCATCGACAACAGCAAACACACTTCAGTACGAGTGGGTCCAGTTGGACAAGGCTTGGGCTTTTTGGGGACTTTTTGATGCGTCCATTGATCAATACCATGCTGTTTTCCTTGGCTGCGGGCTCTTTGAGCTGCTCGATGAGTCGTTTCGCATACACGCCCTGTTCGACCAGGAAGTAGTGCCGCGAAGCATTCGG
>CAWVVG010000119.1:0-9120 GCA_963932775.1 uncultured bacterium | reverse complement strand
AATTCGCCGAAGCCGATGCCACCACGTGTTCAGCCTTAAGGGCCGCGAGCGTACTCTGGGCCCCATCCATTGCCAACTGAACTGGTGCACGATCTGGCTCCGGATCTGGCTCCGGCTCCGGCTCTAATGCCAGCTCTGGCTCTGGCGCCGCCTCTGACACCGGCTCCGACTCTGCCCCAAGCGATGATGCCGGCGGACCATGAATGTTCTCGGCGATGTGTCGAGCAGTGAGAGCGCAGTACACAGCGATATCTCGTGCTTCAGCTTTCAATGAATCCACGTCGCTTTCACCGGAACGAAGGAAGCCACGAACGATGTTCGCTATCCCCTCCACTTGGCCCGCCAAAGCAGAGATGGCTGGGCACAACACGTCAGTCCAGTTGTTCACAATAATGCGCGCCCGGGCGAGGGCTCTTTCGCTCGCGAGGTCGACCCATATTTCCATGGCGTCATCGAAGAATGCATCGAGGAGCTCAATGAGCTTGTCTCCATCGATGGGCTCATCATCGGTTCCATATGCCAAGGTCACCTCGACTGCGGCGAACCAGGCCAAGGCACCGCGGCCTCCCTCAGTCTTCAAGAATTCGTTGGCAGCCTCGTCTGAGTCTCCCTCGCACAACCCCTCGGCAATCAAGCCAACCCCCACCAAGCGGGTAATCGCATCCAGTCCGTGCTCATCCTCGAGATCATTGATGCCCGGAGCCCACTCCACATGCGCGTCAAAGAGGGAAAGAGCGGTGCGAGCGGGTGTCGCCACACCAACAAAGAACTCACCTCCATCCAGCGCACCCGTCACTTCCGCCACAGCCAGCCCAGCGTCGACTACTCCATCCACACTCATCGTCGCGGTACAGCCACCCTGGAACCCCTTCAAGCCGCCGCACCCTTCCAGTGCCGAGTCACCCTTGAGATTACCGAGGACCCCAGTCAACAGCCGCACTACCGCACGGTTGGAAGTGAAGCCAGATAGTCCACCCTCGAAATCAGCGAGCACGAATCAACCCTCCAGGGCCGTCAATTCCTCTTGGAGACGCTGAACCTCAGACTCGGCCTTCGCAATCTCAGACTCGAGGCGGCTCACTTCTTTGTCTTGGGCTTTTTGGTCCTTCTGGAGCGCTTTCTTTTCATGCTCAAGCTCTTTGGCTTTGGCATCCAACCCTTCCAGTTCGGTCTGGGCGGCAGCAATCTGCTCGTCCAATCCACTGAGAAGCTCATCACCCGACTCACTCTCGACCTGAAGCTTGTCCCGCTCTGCTTGAAGCTGGTCATGCTCAGAGCGTTTCTTCTCGACCTCTGCCTCTGCCTCCGCTACCGCTTTTTCAGCGGCGGCCAGGTCCTCTTTCTCAGTCACCAGCTCGCCCTCAGCGTTCTCCTTGGCCGCAATCGCTTTGGCCGTGGCCTTGGCCGCCGCCTTGGCCGACGTCATGGCTGTGGCCAGCCCTGCCTCCTGTTTAGAGAGCCGGGCCCGCAGCGATTTACGCTCTGCCTCGAGCGCAGCAAGATCATTGTCGGACATCCGGCCTCCTGAAGTCACCTCTAGGGTACCAGAGGTCGACGAGTTTTCGTTTTATGTTGAGAGAGGCGGCGGGCCTGCGGCCAACCTATCGAGGAAGATTTCTCGAATCTCGCTCACGTGCTGGTCGACATTGTCCACACTCCAACCAGCGGTGGACACTGCGTCCAAAACTTCGATATCCACGGGGCCTGGCTGAAACTTTATGGGGCCACGAGGCCACACCTTTGCGGCATTGTGGACCACCACAGGCACGATGGGCAGCTGCGTGGACAATGCAGCATGGACAAAGCCCTTCTTGAACGGCTGCAACAACCCATCCCGGCTCCGGGTCCCCTCCGGCCAAACCCAGAGGCTCAGCTGGTTCTTGACCATAAAGGCCGCAACTTCGTTCATGGTTGCAATGGCGCGCTCACGGTTTGAGCGGTCGATCAATGGGTGGCCTGACAACAAATAGAGCTGCCCAACACCCGGCACGTAACGAATTTCTTTCTTTGCCAGACCGCACCCACGCATGGGGCAGACCCACATGCCAAGCCACATGTCGAGGGTGGAGGAATGGTTCGATACGAAGATGGCTGGGCGCTGCGCATTCACCTTGGCCCGGTCATGAAAGATGATGTCCGCACCCGAAGCCCAAGCCATGGATTTACCCACGATGCTTCCATAGACATTGCAGCATGAGATTCGCAGCAATCGCCACGGCAGCAGGGGGATCATCAGCGCAAAAAAGGTCACTGAAAGACAGACCATCAGTAAACCGGCGATGAACAAACGGAGCAGAGATTCGAGCTTTGACACGGCTTCACCTGGGTGGTTCGACTCCATATTGCATTCCGACCGCGGGGACGAAAACCATGTCTTGGGGCAGTGTGCCCCAGCTTCACTCCTCGAAGAGTTGCTCTGTCGGTGACGCCTCATACTGAGCGACACATGCATCGCGTGCCCGCAACAAATCCACCATGGCTGCCGCGCGCTCACCTTTGAGACGGGGCCTCAATTGTGCCTTGACCCGCCTCAAAGACAACCCTCTCGAGTACTTCACACACAGAACCCACACAGCGAGTACGCCGAGGCACACCAAAGCGATCATCCACTTGTTCAAGCGGTCTTCGTAATGATCAGCATCCATCGACCACAAGAACAAGCCGGTGTACAGCGATGGCACCCAAATCCACCAAAGCTTTGGCAATTCAAAGTGCTCCTTGTCCACAACGAAGGTCGCTTGAATCTCCTCGTCGAGTTCGTGCACGCGCTGGGCCAGTGCATACGCCCGGACTGCAGTCTCCCCATCTGAGCGACGCACGCCTGCGGCAGCCAGCGACTGAAGCCAATCAATTCCGTATCTTCCGTCCGTCATGCTGCTCAGGAAAATGGTGTCGATTGGGTTGGACATGTTCCAACGTTAACGCCTTCTGTTATGGGCACGTCCCCGGAGGCCCCATGGCAGGAATCGATGAGTCCATCCCTTTTCGACCGTTAAACATCGCGGTGCTCACAGTCTCCGACTCCCGGACGATGCAGACCGACACTAGTGGTGCCGTGCTCCAAGAGCGGGCCTTAGGCGCGGGGCACAAAGTGGTGGCGCGCAAGATCGTTGCAGATGAACTCGACGTCATTGTAGCGCAGCTGCAGGACTGGATTGACCATCAGGAGATTGAGGTCATCCTCACCACAGGAGGCACGGGTGTCACCGGACGGGATGTGACACCGGAAGCCGTGGAGTCCGTCGGCGAAAAGCACATCCCCGGTTTCGGCGAGTTGTTTCGATGGCTGAGCTACCAACTCATCGCCACCTCTACCATCCAAAGCCGGGCCACAGCTGTTGTGGCAAAGGGCACCTACATCTTCGCTCTGCCAGGCTCGACCGGGGCCTGCAAAGACGGATGGGATGGCATCCTCCGGGACCAACTCGACATCCGACACCGGCCCTGTAATTTTGCGGAACTTCTCCCCAGGCTCCAGGAGTCGGACAACAAAGGCTGAGGTTGTAGCCCGAACCATCGCACTGCTGCTGGACGGGCACCCCATTCAAACGATAAGGGCGGACTTCAATCTCGGAGCCCCCATGAACCGCACATCCATTTTCTTGTCGCTCGTCCTCTCCGCCTGTGGTGGAGAAGAGCAACCACCCAAGGTCGCCGTCACTAAAGCGGTACCCTCCGGTGAGTACCAGGCCAAACAAGATGCGATTGTTGGTAAAAAAGCTCCCGCGTTGCTGCTTAGCCAGGCCTGGTTCATGAAGGATGCCCAGGGCAAGTCCAAGCCCGGTCCTGCACGCCTCGAGATCTGGAGAGAGGGCGCTGCTGGCTGGAATTTCACCCGCCTTGAAGACCCTGAATCGAACGTGTTTCACAAAGCGGTCCTCAGTGAAGACGGCTCCATCCTGACCATCAGTGCCATGGGTGCACACCTCAAGCGCTGGAAGTTTGAGGATGGAAAGTGGAGCCAAGACAAGCTCTGGACTCAGTCATGGGGTGGAAAATTTGACCGCCTTCGGGACATCGAAATCGGTGACGTAGATGGCGATGGGGCCGACGAGTACGTCATCGCCACCCACGACTTCGGTGTCGTAGCGGTGTTCAACCCTGGCGTAGACGGCGCAGAGCCAGAGGTCATTGAGCTCGACAAGAAGGCCGACACATTCATCCACGAGATCGAAATCGGTGACATCGATGGCGACGGTAAGCTCGAGTTCTTCGCCACACCTTCAGACCGAAACAAGGCCAACGTCAGCCAGCACGGCGAAGTGGTGATGTACAAATGGGACGGCACGACCTATGCCCGCTCCGTCGTAGATCCGGGTGAAGGCACCCATGCGAAGGAGATCTTGGTCGCGGACATCGACGGCGACGGCAAGTCGGAAGTCTTCAGCGTCCAAGAAGCCATTCTCGAGAACAAGAAGATGGTCAAACCCGTGACCATCCGTCAATACACCCGCAATCGTGAGGGGTCCTTTAGCTTCGAGGAAATCGCGCAGATCGACGACACAATGACCCGCTTTATTATTGCCGAGGACTTCGATGGGGACGGCACCAAAGAGCTCATCGCCGCTGCGAAGAAGACCGGACTGTACCGGGTCAACCGAACGGGTTCGAAATGGACTGTGACCCAGTTTGATGCCAACTCATCCAGCTTTGAGCACGCCATCGTTGCGGCAGACCTCGACGCCGATGGCCAAGCCGAATTGTACGTCGCGGCCGACAATCAGCAAGAGCTGAAGCGCTACGACTGGAATGGAGAAACCTCTACCTTCGACAAGAAGCTTATTGGAAAGCTGCAGCCCAGCGTGTTCACCTGGAACATCGAAGCCGGCCAGCTCTAAGTCTTGGCAGGATCCACGGGGCTCGGCATCCACTTGAGGGCCTTGGGCAGAATGCGGACCGCTCCGTCCACTTGATAGTGGCCGGTACCTCCGTAAACACTCTGGGTCGGCGTACCCTGGTGAAATACCACCTGACCGATGGGCGTACCCACAGCCAGCGGCACAATAGAGCGGCCCACGAGCCGAACTTCGAGGGCCCATTTGCTGCAGTAGCCCACATCTCCCAACCCGGCGCAGAGGGCAACGGTCAGACCTTGGCGGCCGAATGTGCTCTTGGCCTTCATCTCTGGAATGATGGAGTCTCGGTCGGGTGCCAAGGCGCGGGTCCCAATGGCTTCGTAGGTGGTCGCCAGGTAAAATTCACCTGGGTTTAGACAGAACACGGGCGCATCATCGGGAATGACACCTTCGCCCCAATCGGGGGCAGACAACAGGCCGTCGATTCCACCCGCCCGAATCTGCTCTGCGGGTACAGCCAAGACTTCTTCCCAGAGATCATCATTGGGATTGTACAAATCCCGGACCCCACAGCTGGACTTCATTCGATACAGCGTGGAACCAAACCGGATGTCCACCGAGTTTGGATTCACCAGTCGAATGTCGAAGGGATCGATGACGATCTCACCTTTGTCGTACGCTTCCAGAATCGACTCGCGGCACAAGATCATGGGCACCTCCACATGAGGCGTAATCGACCCGGATCAGCCGCGCAGCCGCTTCGCGACATCGACTGCAGCATAAGTCAAAATACCATCCGCACCGGCCCGCTTGAAGGCGAGCAGGCTCTCATCCACTGCCCGGTCGGTGTCGATCCAGCCATTGAGACCCGCCGCGTGAATCATCGCGTATTCACCGGAAACCTGGTACGCGAAAGTGGGCACACCAAAGCCATCCTTGACCCGCCGAACGACGTCCAAGTACGGCATGCCTGGCTTCACCATCACCATGTCCGCACCCTCCGAGATGTCCAGCGCCACCTCGCGCAAGGCCTCATCGGTATTGGCCGGGTCCTGCTGGTAGGTCCGCTTGTCGCCACCAGATAGCGCCGACTTGGAGCCCACGGCATCTCTGAACGGCCCGTAGAACGCACTCGCATATTTAGCCGAGTAGGCCATTATTTGAACATCTGCATGTCCCGCAGCATCCAGGGCATCCCGAATGGCTCCAATTCGGCCATCCATCATGTCGCTGGGCGCGATGACATCACAGCCTGCATTCGCCTGGTTCACCGCCTGCTTGCACAGGACCTCAAGGGTCTCATCATTGACCACAACACCATCCACCAGCAGACCATCCTGTCCGTGGGTCGTGAATGGGTCCAGGGCCACATCGCAGATGACTCCGATGTTCGTGGTTGCCGCTTTCACCGCCCGGACAGCCCGGCACACCAGGTTGTCCGGATTGAAGCTCTCCTCACCGCCCGGCGTCTTCTTTTCCAAGGGTGTCACCGGGAAGACTGCGACCGCCGGAATGCCCAGCGCCTCGGCCTCCAAGACGGCAACAACCAGCTGGTCGATGCTGTACCGATGGACACCTGGCATCGACTCGATGGGTGTCATTAAACCTTCGCCCTCTTGGACGAATATGGGCCAGATCAGGTCATCGACGGTGAGGGTGTGTTCACGCACCATTCGACGAGACCAATCGGTGGCCCGATTCCGGCGCATGCGGGTACGGGGGAACGAAGCCGGGGGAGTCACGTTTGCCATTTCAATCTCCGTGGACCGAATCTTAACCCTAGAGAGCATGGTAGGTCTGGAAAATGGAACCGGGCAGCGCCCCCGTACAGAGCGAACCCAGCAGTGAGGCTCAATCCGGCAAGCAAATCGCCTTGCTGCTCACCACAAAGGTGCCAGACCCCGTTGCAACCAGCCTTCCTGAGTCACTCCTCACCTCCATGGTTGCCACACACATTCGCTTGCCGGCCCGGACAATCCGGCCAGTCGCTCGGAGGTCTTCCTGGTTTGCTGGCTCATGGAGACGAACCGTCAGCTCTGAAGTGTTGACCCAGTTGTCGTACTGCACCGCTGCAGTGAACCAACCCGCATTGTCGAGCAATGTGGCGATCACACCCCCATGAGTGTCCTTCATCGCATGGCAGAATTGTTCCTTGTGTGGCATCTCAAACACGGCATTTCCATCGCCGTCGTAGCTGAGCTCCATACCGAAGGTGTGCTTCATGGGTGCGAGGTGAAAGAACTTGCAGAGAAGTGCTGCGCGCCTGTCAATTTGAGCTGTAGTCATGGCGCACAACTAACACCGGACCGTGCAGTCATCTTTATATGGGATAGGCCCAACTTTTGGAGCCAAAATGTCCGACGCCAATGCCACGATCACCAACCTCGTCCAGACCAACAAGGTCGTCTTGTTCATGAAAGGGAACCGGCAAAACCCGCAGTGTGGCTTCTCCGCCCAAGCAATTGGTGCCCTTCAGAGCACAGGCGTCGATTTCGAGACCGTAGATGTATTGTCCGATCCAGAAATCCGACAGGGCATCAAAGACTTCTCCAACTGGCCCACCATTCCTCAGTTGTACATCAACCAAGAGTTCATTGGCGGGTCCGACATCGTCAACCAGATGCATGCATGTGGCGAGCTCCACGAGGCCCTCGGCGTCACCTTCACCCCGCCGAAAGCACCCGAGTTGAACCTCACCGAGGCCTTCGCCAACGCGATCCGAACCGCGATGGAGAACGCACCAGGAGGCGGTTCTCCTCGACTCCAGGTGTCTCCGCGCTTTGAGTACGGATTCGGAATGTCCGGAGAGAACCCAGGCGACTTCAAGGTGGAGGCCCATGGCTTGACCATTTTGGTCGACCCCTCATCTGCTGAGCGTGCCGACGGAATGACCCTCGACTTCCGCGAAGGCCCCAACGGTGGAATCGTTATCGACAACCCCAACGAACCCGGGGCAGTGCGTCGGCTGGACGTCAACGGCTACAAGGCCATGCGCGACAGCAACGAGCCTCACCACCTGTTCGATGTTCGGACAATGGACGAGTACAACTTGGCCAAGATTGAAGGCTCGACCCTGCTCGAGGACTCCGCCATGAACGCCATCGAGGACTTGCCCAAGGACGCCACCATCGTAATGGTCTGCCACCATGGTATTCGCAGCATGCAGGCAGCAAGCCAGTTGGTCGAGCGGGGGTACCGAAAGGTCTACAACCTCGAGGGTGGCATCGACGCGTGGTCGGTGCAGGTAGACTCGAGCGTGCCCCGGTACTAGGCGCACAATGAACCTTCGTTTCTTGACACCAATGTCTGGCCTGACCGGCGCCGCACTTGTGCTCACCATGGTCCTGCCATTGGGCTGTGGGGACAAGACCGGTGACCCAGGCGAGGACACCAGCTTCAAGGAAGCATCGGTCCCACCACCGCTGTCCGAGGACATCCTCTCTCAGGTTTCAGCCACACGTATGAAGGAGACGGTCGATTTCCTCGCCGACGATGCCCAAGGCGGGCGGGTCACCGGTGCACCCGGACACGTGGCCTCCATGAGCTGGATTGTCGAAGAAATGACTGCCATCGGCCTCGAGCCCGTGGGCATCGAGGGCGACTTTGTCTATCCGTACCCCGCCTCGCCATCGGGCAACCTGTACCAGCGGGACGAAGACGGTGGCATCTCGGTCGTCAATTCGGAGGTTGCATACGACTTGGTGGGTCGCATCCAGGGAACCAACCCCGCCCTCAATCACGAACACATCTTAGTGATGGCCCATTATGACCACCTCGGGGTCAATACCGATGGCGAGATTTATAACGGAGCCTTCGACAATGCCTCTGGTGTGGCCGTGGCTTTGGAGCTCGGCCGGATCTTGATGATGCAGCCGCCTGAACGGTCCGTGATCATCATGCTCACCGATGAAGAAGAAAGCGGTCTCGATGGTGCCCGAGCATGGCTCGAGGATCCCACGATTCCCCGGGATCAGATCATATTCGGCATGAGCATTGATCCGGTCGGACGGCCGAGCCTGCCGGACTACTGGCCCACCCTGCTGATTGGGACCGAACGCAGTCCGGAGCTTGATGGACTGTGGAGGTCGATGGCTGAGTGGAACAACCTTCCCACTGTGTTCCTGCACCGAGACCTGGTTCCGGTCTTTGCCAGCGACCAGGATGAGTTGTACCGGGTAGACCCCCCGATTCCGGGCTTCTGGTTCGTGAACCCAGGCTTCAGCTTCTACCACACGGTCAACGACACCGCCGAGACCATCGACTACCGAATCCTAAAGGAGGATGTACGCTTCTTGGCCAATGCCATCACCCACGCCGGCGCGAC
>CAWVVG010000118.1:0-9128 GCA_963932775.1 uncultured bacterium | reverse complement strand
CCGATACGGGTGCGTTGGCCTGGCTGGGCTGGGTTTTTGGTTCGCCCGCTCATGCAGACCACGCACCATTCTCCGATCCGTCCCTCGTTGAGCTTTCTGCCGTTGAGCCGTTCGACTCACCGCGTACGCTGAACTTGGGTCCGTTTGGATTTCCGGAGCAAACCTATTGCTCCGTCTATTGGCTCATTGCGCGTGGTGAGCCAGGCACCGCCGCTGGGGGAACAAGTCTCCGGATCAGGGGAACGTGGCAGCGCGGAACCGATATGGGAGCCATAGAGATCGACACCGACTTTGCGCTTGCATTGATAACCGAGATTCCACCGATCAGTGTGGATCAGTCGGGTCTTCAAGTCACCCTCACACGGCCTCTATCTACCCTGTTTAATGGGATCGATTTCGCCGTTGCGAACCCCTACCAGCAGTCATGGGACACGCTCTCCAATCTTGTGGAGGGGACCGACATCGCCGCCCAATAGGGAGGATTTATACCCATCACAATCACTTCACACGACGGTAATTCTCGGAGGGTTGTACACTGCTGGAAACCGTGCCAATTTGGGTTGTGCTAGGAGTCAGGACGGATGGAAAATGCACGGATACCGCGCACCCGCATCAATGCCCTCGTCTTGGCGCCATTTATCCTGGCGGTTCTTCTCCGACTGGTAGGTGAGCTGTTTCCATCGCAAGAAGTATGGGGCCATATGGGGCACGCGATCGGCCTGAGTGCTTGGCCGTGGCTGTGTCTTCTTGCGCCCCTGTGGGCACTGTATGTGCGGTGGCGCGCTGGACGGTGGGCTTGGTCCATGGCAGTCGCGTTTTTATGCCTTCCGTTGGCGGGTCTTCCTTTTGGGGCAGACTCTGGACAGGGTCGGTCGGTATTGGTGGCAAATGTGAATGCCTACACTGCAGGGCGCACGGACTTGGCTGAAGCGATTGCATCGGTGGGAGCCGATGTTGTGATCGAGGTGGAGGCCCGGGCCAAGCAGATTCCTGGCTTGAACCGGGTGGCCCATAATTTCGACACACAGGTCTCTCGTCCGTCCCACTATTCGGCGGTGTATTGCCGAGAGGGCGTGGTGTGTGAGGCCGTGATCACGGAGGAGTTTGGGGCCCGGGGTATGGTGATGCCGCTGGCCATCGTGCGGGTGGATGGTTCACTGTGCTTGATGGGCACACACGGTCCCCCGCCGGTCCCGTTCAATATTCATGGCCTTATGCCCTATATGGAGCGAATCGCATCCCACATAGAGGACGGCCGCATGGTGAAACCCTGGGGCCCGTGTCAGCAGGGAGATCCCGTGATTGTCGCTGGCGATATGAATGCGGTTCCAGGAAGCTGGGCCACTCGGCCGTTCGACGGGAAAGGGTTGTCCGACCCGACGTCGGGACACGGATTGTTTGCGACAACCTGGCCGTCTGGCGGGGATTGGATGAACCTGCCACTGATGCAGCTCGACCACATCTGGGTCGGTGATGTGGAGGTGGGCGATGTGCGAACAGAGCGCTTGCCAGGGTCAGACCATCAGGCTTGGTTCTTTCGCATCAAGGACGGTGCATAAGCAGGGCACGCAGCAGCTCGGCTTGAACCCTGGCGTCATAGTCAGCGCGGTGCTTCTGAGTCTTGTCTTCAGGGGGGAGCCCGAGGCGCTCAAATAGGACTTCCTTTCCGGTGTCCAGCCAGTGCAGGTTCAGTACACCGGCCGAGAGCGCTTTGGTGTCGAGCGCTTTGTAGCCAAAGGGGTTGGGCATGTCCTGTTCTGCATACAAGTGGGCCACATAGGACCAATCAAATGGTGCATTATGACCCACAAAGCAGGGTTCGCTGCCCGAGAGCGTATGGGCACCCACCCAGCGCGCCAGCGCCTCTGCAGCTTCAGCCCGTTCTAGCCCTTCCGCAGCCAAGCGTGTCTGATCCAGGCCATGAATGGCTGCAGCCCGCGCATCGAATCGTGGGGCTACAGGCTTCAGTTCCATGTAGAAGTCCTCGCCGAGGTGGAGGTTTCCATCTGCGGACTCAAATACGACGGTTGCCCCGAGGCTGACCATATCGAACAGTCCGGGAACCGGCCCATTTGCTTCGATGTCGATGCAGAACCAAGTGGCGCGGGTGGGTGACATTCGGACTCCTGTGCTTGGCGGATGGGTACCGTTGCTGTATTCGTGATTAAGAAAGAGGCAAGAACAGATGCGCTACTTGATCTCGGCAACTGCATATATCGGCGGCTTTATGGTGGCTGCGACGGCCATGCTGCTGTGGGTGGGTGCTGGAATGCTTCGGCAAGGCCCCCCCATTTTGGTTGCCATCGCCGCTGTAGCGCTTGTGATGCTCCCCGCCCGTGCGATAGCAAAAGCGGGAAAAAAGGATGGACGCCCCTCTGTTGTGGCCTCAGGCACTGCACTGCTCTTTTGGTCGCTCTCGACCTTGATTTGTTTTCCCATGTATTTTCCAGGGGAGCGGGCTTCGGCATTGACCACGGGCATCTCAGCGGTAGAGCCCTGGACGTATGGGTACGTCGATGTTGGATGGGCCAAGGAAGTCGATGGCTGGCTTCCAGGAGTCCAGGGGCGCTTGGTTCCACCCGAGGCAGAGCATGAGCCGCTGGCCAAGCCGCCACCTGTAAAGGCCTCAACGCAGCCACCCGTGCGGCCCGACCCGCCAAAAACAGCGCCTGCGGTGGACGAGAATGATCAAGTGGTGCTGCCCACCGAAGGGCGGCGGGGCTCTCTTCGGATTCCGGTCACAGTTGAAGGACCACGGCGGGAGGCGGAGATCACCATGATCTTCGATACGGGCGCCACCCTCACCACCCTCGATAAAGCGACCCTTCGAAAAATCGGCATTCGCGTTCCCAAAGATGCGCCCAAGATATCGGTCCACACTGCGGCGGGTCCCCGGGAGACTCAAGTGGTGCTGGTCGACAAGGTCTGGGTTGGTGGGTTTGAGGTCAAAGGCGTCAGCATTGCTGTCTGTGATGCGTGTGTGTCAGACGATGCTGTGGGGCTGCTCGGGCTGAATGTCAGCGAGCGATTCTTGGTGACGGTGGATGGTGCCCGTGAGGAGTTGGTCCTATCGCCTCGGGCCGGGGCTACGAACCGGGGCACGGATGTGGCGCCCTGGGTCGACCTGGCGGCAGAAGCCACTCGCTGGCCCGACGGGAGGACTGAGGTGATCTTGGAGGCTGAGAACACGTCCACACGGTGGATTGAGCAGCTCAATGTCGCCATACAATGCGATGAGACCCGGTACGCGGAGCTTCGAGGCATAGCACCCGGTCAAATCGGCCACGTGGAGGTCAGCATTTCTGCAGGGACCGACTGCGAGGCTTTTCAGGTGACCATCGACTCGGCGGTCTGGTGACCCCTTAGGCGTTCAAGTCTGTGGGTGCGGTCCAGTTTGCGTCGAGGGCTTCGATGGCCGCCCACAACATCAGGTAGACCAAAGCCGCTTGGTCCGGCTCGAGGTCGACCTCTCCATCCGTTTTGTCATCTCGCTCGTACAGGGCCCAGAGGATCTCATCGAGCAGGTTGGGCTGTGCCCGCCATTCGACGGCCTTTGCTCGTTCGTGAAAAGTGTCGTCGAGCGGGAACAGGTCGCTTGCGACGGCCTGAACCTTAGCGGAGGCCGTGTTGATGACTTGGCTGTTGACCTTGCCCATGCGTCCGCCTACTTGGTCGAAGACGCGCAGGGATACACTCAACATGTACAAGCCTACCTGGCTCGCCATGGGGCCCATCTCTGTGACATTTTTCTCGAAAAATCGAGACAATCGTCGTTGGTGCTTGATGAGTCGTGTGGCGACTGGCTGAAAAGTCTCGCCTTGATCGGAACACGCCTCTGCGAGGGAATGAACTTTTTCGCGGCTGATTGCGGCGTTGGGCATGGAGAACCTCCTGGGTTGCGGCACCTACCCGGTCAAAGATTGTGCCGCCACCGTGGATTCTCGTGTTGCGCCCCGTGATCCATCGGATACGCACAGTGCAAACCACTGCTTCCCGGAGGTCACCATGACCCGCAGAATTCTGACATCCATTCTCCCGCTCTTCCTTCTTGTGGGTTGTCCCGAGCCTGAGGCTCCCAACCAGCCCGGTGCTGGCGGCGCTCCCGGCGGCGCACCCGCGATGAACGCTCCCGGCGGCGCACCCGCGATGAACGCTCCCGGCGGTGCTCCCCCGACGGACGGTCCAGGCGCTGCTCCTCCCGTTCCCGAAGGTACGGCACCCGGTGCCCAGGATGGCGATGGAAATCCCGGAAGTGTGCCAGTCCCCCAGGGTACCGAACAGGGTCTCCCAGGACAGGTTCCGAATATGGATGAAAATCCGATGCCTGACCCTGCAGCCGCTTCTGGTCTGGCTCCCGATGAGCAGACCATTCCATGTGGTGATGGCGAGTGCGACGATGCTGAGAAAAATGACGCCAACCTCTGTCCCCGGGATTGCTCCAAGACGGCTCCTGAGGGTGGTGACTGGTGCGGCGACGGCATCTGCGATGCCCTCGAAGAGTACAAGGGCGACTGCGCCAAAGACTGCAAATAGGCCCTCATGACCTCTGGATTGCTGCGGGAACTTGCCCGCTGGTGGTCGGAGATCAATGAAGGACAATTTGAGGGGGCCATGCGGCCCCCTTCTTTGTTGGTGGATGCGACGTCTCGACGGATGGGGTGTTGGGAGCGTCAGGCGCGTACGCTGCACTTGTCTGCTCGATTGATCGAACACCATCCCTGGCGCGAGGTCATAGAGGTGCTGCGCCATGAGATGGCCCACCAGTATGTGGACGAAGTGCTTGGCGTCCATGATGAGACCGCGCATGGGCCGGCATTCCGCGCGGTATGCGAAGCGCGAAGCATCGATGGGCGGGCTTCAGGTGCACTCACTGAGGACCCGGCAGCGGCTGCAGTGATGCGCAAGGTTGAAGCCTTGCTGGCACTGGCTGGTTCAGACAACGAACATGAAGCCAAGGCCGCAATGGGGACCGCTCATCGCCTGATGCGGAAGCACAACATCGCTGCGGTGGGTTGTCCCAGCCAGGATGCATTCAGTTTCATACAGCTGGGTACGGTTCGCCGCCGAAGCCCGGCTCATGAAAAGATACTTGCAGGCATTTTAGGGGCCCACTTCTTCGTCCAGCCCATCTGGGTAGAGGCCTTTGACAGTGCCACTGGGGTTCGTGGTCGGACCTTGGAGGTGTGTGGTCGCAAGGAAAACTTAACCATTGCTCAGCACGTTCACAGCTATATGCTCGAGACCTGTGAGCGTTTGTGGGCCTCGTATAAGAAGGCCAATGGCATCACGGCCAATCGCGACCGGCGTCGATTCTTACAGGGCGTGATGGTTGGCTTTCACGAGCAACTCAAAGACGATGCTGAGGTGTGTGAAGAAACCGGGCTGGTCTGGAAGGGAGATGCAGGACTGGAAGACTGGGTATCCCGTCGATTCCCACAACTTCGGTCGGGCAGGCGCACGCGTATGCAAACCAATGGAGCGTGGGCAGCGGGTCGTGCAGCAGGCCAGAAAGTGATCTGGCGCAAGCCACTGGAGTCGGCAGGTCGTGGAATTCGGGGGCTGCTGGGACTTAGTTGAGCGCCCGACACTGCCTGCACACGAAGTGGACTCGCCCGCCATCTCCCCGGCCTGTATTGGGCCCGACGGGCTGCATTAGCCAGGCTCTGGCCGCGTCGAGTGGCGCAAGTCTACGGCACTTGTCACAACGAAGCGATGGTTTCCACATGGGGCGAACGGGCATGGGCTTATTGTACCTCTCCGGCCATAGTACTGCGGATTCGCGTCAAGACGGCTCGGGCTGGACCCTGTGCTCGGGGTACATCGGGCAGCGACGCCAAGAACACCCGCCCATACCATTGATTGGTCACCCGTCGGTCGAGCACGAGCACGACTCCTTTGTCCTTTTGAGTTCGAATCAACCGTCCGAACCCCTGGCGAAACCGCAGCACTGCTTGAGGCAGAGAATAGGCTCGAAACGGATCCTTGCCTTGGGCTTCCAGCCGCTCATAGCGGGCCTGTTGGACAGGCTCGGTGGGTACCCGGAACGGGAGACGGGGAATGATGACGAGGCGGAGCTGGTCGCCTTTGACATCGATGCCCTCCCAAAAGGAGTTGGTTCCAAACAGCACGCTCCGACGGTCCTCTTTGAAGCGCTCAATCAGCCTTCCTCGGCTCATTTGTCCTTGCTTCAGTAGGGGGAAGTCATCACCGAATTCCGCCTCCGCCTGCGCGTGAAGTGACTCGATGAGTGCATAGCTGGTACACAATACAAAGGTGCCACCATCTGATGCGCGAATGGCGTCGATGATCACCTCACCAGCCCGCTGCTCGAAGCCCGGCTCCTTTGGGGTGGGGATGTCTCTGGGAATGCACAAGAGGGCTTGAGACCGGTAGTCGAAGGGGGATGGGTAGCGCGCGGTGTACAGGCGGGTGCAAGACTCGAGTCCAATCCGCCCTCGTAGGTGGTCAAATTGCTTGGCTACGGTCAGGGTTGCTGAAGTCACGACGGATGCGGGCATGGCCTCGAAGACACGCTCTCGAAGGAGGGGGCCAACATCGATGGGTGCCATGCACAGGCGTGCGGCAGTCGCCGACCGGTGCCCCCGATCTCGAGCCATCCAGGAAACCCACTGTTTCTCACCGGTGAGGGCATCGGCACCATCGGGAATTTCAGCGCCGTGGAAGTGATTGATGCTCTTGGCCTTGTCTCCCAATCGTCGGCGGGCGCGGCTGAGCTCAAAGAGCAACTGGGCGTCCCGAGTCCGTACTTCCAAGGGCAATCCCTCGAGGGTGTCGAGCAAGCTGTCCAGGGGCTTTATCGTGCGGTGGATGGCACTCGACACCGCCCTCAACATGGGAACGATGCGCTCACTCCAGACGGGGCCTTCCCGGTACTCGCTCGGCGTTCGCACGGGATCGAGTTGGTCGAGGTGCGAAGCGTCGGCGATGTTCTCGAACCACGCTGGAACATTCGAGTACAAGGCAGCTGCGGCTTCATCGACCCGTTGTAGGTGGGTGGTGGCGGACTCCGTTTCATCCACGTCGAGGGGGCCATCGCCGCAGAGATACTTGGAGTGAATCTTAGACAGCGTGCCCGGTCGCTTGCGCCTACCCGGCAGCAAGGGGCGTATGGCTCGGCGGATGCCTTCGATTCCCACCCGGTCTTCAAACAGCATGGTCGCTGCATCTTCGAGATGATGTCCTTCATCGAGGACGATTCGATCGTAGCGCGGTAGAACTCCCACACCGCCAGTGTCGTATTTGGTGTGCAGGTCGGCCATCAGCAGATGGTGATTCACTACAATGACGTGGGCATCGGCACACGCCCGGCGGGCTTCATAGTAGTGGCAGCTGTTGTAGTGAGGGCATCGAACGCGCAGGGTCTGGTCGGCGTCTGAGTTGACCTGATCCCAGTCTGTTTCTTCCACTTGAAAAGCCATGTCAGCCCGGGTGCCGTCCGGGGTGGTGCGGCCCCAGTCCGCGATGTCCTTGAGTGCCCGAGATGAATCCGTGTCGGAGGCCTCCATCGTTGCGGCTTCCAGCTTTCGTTTGCACAGGTAGTTGTGTCTTCCCATCATCGCCGCGAAACGCACATCGAGGCCGGCTCGCTTGAGCAGAGGCAGGTCTGCAGCCATCAGCTGCCCTTGGAGCGCGATGGTGAATGTGCTCACCGCGACCCGGGCTTCGTTCTTCATTGCCCAGAGCGCAGCGGGCACGACATATGCGAGTGATTTCCCCGTTCCAGTGCCTGCTTCGAGCAGTGAAATGCTGCCCTCATTGAAGGCATGTGTGACATCCAGGGCCATGGCAAGCTGGCCATCCCGTTGCTCGTACCCGGCAATCACGGATGGCAGTCGGTCTTCAAAGAAAGCCTGGACATCTTGGGGGTCCAGGTTCTCAACCTTGCGCACCATGGGCTCTACGACCCATAGGGCACGACGAACATCGTTGTCTACGATCACAACACCGATGCCATCATCGCCATACAGTCGGGCGAGCTGCATGTCAGGATCGGAGGCCTCGAGTACGCCCGAGGGGTGGTTGTGGATCACCACCTCTCCAGGGCGCGGTGTGCGCAGAAGGGCCGGTACGCTGGTCTGGTTGCCGCGGCAGTGTACGTCCAAGTCCGTGACATACTGGTCCAGACCCAGCCGTCCGATGGCAAAGACCTCGATGCCGCCGGCCTCTTTGATGGCAGCGCGGAGCTTCTCAGACGCCTCGGGAGAAAAGCGGGTCTTCATCGTGTCTTGGGCTCGTACAGCTGGCTGCAGAAGTCTCGCACCATGCGCTCGGAGTTGAAGACTGGGATGCAGCTTATCAGTGTCCGACGCATGATCTCAGCCCAGGCCTCATCGTCTTTAAATGCGCTCCAGACCGGGCCCTCGAGTTGGGTATAGATCTCCATAGCGTCCGCGATGTCTCCCGAATTCTGAAGGGTCCATCCGTTGGTACCGTCCGCCGCTTCTCTCCACCACCCGGTCAGCGAAGCCAAGTTGGGATTGCCATTTAAGGCTGCACGCTGCCCTGTATTCCCGCAGGCTTGGAGGCCATCTTTGGGGTGGTGGACCCAAACGTCGCACCCTTGGGCCAACAGTCGGCTCCAGTGGGGATCGTAGTCGGGCACAAACACAATGCGACCCACGAGCTCCGGCTCCTGACTCCGTTGAATCACTTCCTCGAGGAGAGCTTGGCCCGCGGCATCTTCAGGGTTTGCCTTGCCTGCGAAGATGATCTGGGCCCCTCTGTCAAGAAAGGCTGCGAGTCGTTCAGGCTGAGTGAAAATCAGGTTTGCTCGCCTATCTGGCGTAAAAGCATCGGCAATGCCGAGGGTCAGTCGGTCGGGGTTCAGCAGGCCTGGTTCACCGGTATGGGCCCGAATCGCGTCGACGAGCCTGGTCCGGAGTGCCCGGCGTGTTGTGATGAGTGCTTGTGTTGGAATTTCGGCGGCACACGTCCAGAACGCGGGGTCAGCGATGTGCGTCCGCCATCCGGGTAGGTGGGCGTTGAACAGCCCCTGGGTGGCCTCCGCGAGCCAGGCCGTTGGGTGCACACCGCTGGTGATCGTCTGTATTGGGGTGTCGATCGCCGAGAGTTGCTGCTGGACCCGTTCGGAGCGTTCCAGGCTCACC
>CAWVVG010000117.1:0-9133 GCA_963932775.1 uncultured bacterium | reverse complement strand
AGAGCCGGGCCCGTTCTCTGGACACTGGCACCCGACGTGACCGGTCGAGACTGAAGCACCACGAAATGGCCCGTCTCCTCCATCGCCCACTCCATGTCTTGAGGGCCGCCCATCAAGGCCTCAACCTTCAACCCCAGACGACACAGCCGCAGCAGTTCAACATGGCGCAGCTTCGGAGCCTCAACCCGGGCCGGGGGCACCTCAACCACATCCAGACCACACTCTCCTATGACCCATTCGTGCGCCTGAGCGCGCACCAAGTCTTCCGTCACCTCAAGCTGGACACGAGCAAGAATCTTCTGAATCGGTCGGGGACACTTCCGAGGCCGACGAACCACGTAGTAGTCCGGCACGACCTCACCTTGAACGACGGGCAAGGCCTGGCCCCAGGCTGCCTCAACGGTCATCTCCCGCCAGCTCCCCGTCAGAGGATTGATGGTGAACATCACTCCCGCGCAACGGGGCTCAACCACTGGCTGAATCAAGACCGCCATCCGAGGACTGAGGGTTCGCCCCTTCCGAGCCTGGTACGCGACCGACCTCTCATTAAAGGCCGACGCCCAACACTCGAGTACCGCAGCCTCCGTCTCGTCTCCCGGCCGAACCCCGATCACCGTCTCAAACTGTCCCGCCCAGCTCGACTCCGCACCATCTTCATCGAGGCCACTAGAGCGCACAACCACACGATCACCGAGCTTGGCCACCTGAGCGCGCAAATCGCCCGCCAAGTCAGGTGGCAGCGTGCCCGATCGAATCCGATCTGAACGATCGGCCCTCGCCACGTTTTGGACTTGGTCGGCCAAAAAACCATCGAACACTTCGACTGGAATTATCAGGCCACGCAGCACCGGTACGCCTGCAGCCTTTAGGCGCGCCAAGGCCGCAGCCTTCCCACCAACCCGGTGCGGAGCGCGGGCATCTGGGTGTGAGAGTGAAATGAGTTGACTCATAGACTGACCGTAGCGCAGACAGATGTTACCAGCGATGCCTGCATACGGAGAGTTTAAGATGATTGCTGCCGACGGTATCTTCACCACCCCCACGCCATCCAACGAACCCATCCTCGGGTACGCTCCAGGTTCGCCAGAGCGAACCTCTCTCGAGGCTGAAGTTGCCAGACAGCTCGGAGAGGTCGTAGAGATCCCTTGTGTGGTGGGCGGAAAAGAAATCTACACTGGCTCTACCGTCGACATCACCAACCCTGGGGACCACAGCCACGTACTTGCCAAGGCCCATATGGCCACTCCAGAGGTCATCGAGGCTGCCGTCAAGGCCTCGCTTGCCGCTCAAAGTAAATGGGCTGCACTTCCCTGGCAGGAACGGGCCGCCATTCTTTTAAAGGCCGCCGACCTACTGGCTGGAAAGTACCGAGACCGCCTCAACGCAGCGACCATGCTCGGCCAAGGCAAGACATGCCATCAAGCCGAAGTCGATTCCGCCTGCGAATTGATCGACTTTATGCGATTCAATGCTCGTTTCGCTCAGGACATCCTGAACCAGCAGCCTCTGAGCGGTCCTGGCATGTGGAACCGTGTCGACCACCGACCCCTGGAAGGGTTTGTCTTCGCTGTCACACCATTCAACTTCACTGCCATCGCACTCAATCTTCCTACTGCACCGGCACTCATGGGCAACGTGGTGCTCTGGAAGCCCGCGACCACCCAGCTCCATGCAGCTTGGGTCGGCTTCCAACTCCTTAGAGAGGCGGGATTCCCAGATGGCGTGATCAACTTCATTCCTGGACGGGGTGCAGCGGTTGGAGATGCAGTCATCACCAACCCTGCTCTTGCCGGACTGCACTTCACTGGGAGCACTGCAGTCTTCCAGCACATGTGGTCCACCATTGGTGCCAACATCTCCCGATATGCGACCTATCCGCGCATTGTCGGCGAGACAGGCGGAAAAGACTTCATCCTCGCCCACCCCAGCGCCGACCCGGCTGCCCTCGCCGTCGCCATTGCCCGAGGTGGTTTTGAGTACCAAGGTCAGAAGTGCTCTGCCGCGAGCCGCATTTACATTCCCCGCTCCCTGTGGGGCGAGGTCTCCCAGTCCGCAGCCGACATGATCGGCGAGATGAAAATGGGCAACGTAGTCGACTTTTCAAACTTCTTGGGGCCCGTCATCGATGGCCGAGCGTTCCGCAAACATGAGGAGTACTTGGCGCTCGCCAAGGAAACCGGCACGGTCATTACCGGAGGCCATGCAGACGGAAGCAAGGGCTGGTTTGTCGAGCCCACACTTGTACAGGTGGACGACCCTCAGGCACGCCTGCTCAAGGAAGAGATATTCGGTCCCATCGTCACCGCGTACGTCTACGATGACAATCAATGGGCTGAAACGATTCAACTGGTAGACCAGACCAGCCCTTATGCACTGACAGGCGCCGTCTTCAGCAACGACCGGTATGCCATCAACGAGGCCATGCTCGGGCTCCGCCAAGCGGCAGGCAACTTCTACATCAACGACAAGCCCTCCGGTGCAGTCGTCGGCCAACAGCCATTCGGTGGCGCGCGTGCTTCGGGCACGAATGACAAAGCCGGCAGCGTGTTGAACCTTCTCCGCTGGGTCTCTCCCCGGACCATTAAGGAAACTTTCGCGCCCCCCACCGATTGGAAGTACCCGTTCCTCGGCTGAGATGGCCCTTGACAGCCTTTAGAACGGAGATACACTAAACGTGAACAAGAGGGCTGGCTCCTGCCATCCTCCATTCGCTACGTGCTCTACGGGGCCAAATCGCAGGGCACCCGCCCTCGAACGGCGACTGGTCTCTATTTCCGCCTCAACTGGTTTATCCACTGCCCTACTGGGCACCAGTGGTCGCCCGCCGGCCACAACTCCAATCCTCCTTCAGTGGCACATACGCGCAACTGAAGGTTGGAGCATCCCAAGAGTAGTATGCATGTAAGGCCTGACAACCCCCTCATTGTGCAGGGGGACGGCAAGGTTCTCATGGAGACCAAGCACTCGCGTTCCAAGGAAACCCGTGATTTTCTCGGGCGTTTTGCGGAGCTCGAGGCGTCTCCAGAACATCTACACACCTACCGAATCACTGCACTGTCTCTCTGGAATGCAGCGAGCGCGGGCATGAACACCTCCGAGATCGTCGGCGGACTCCGCGAATTGTCTAAATTCGATGTCCCTCAGACCATGCTGGAGCAAATCACGGAGACCATAGACAAGTATGGCCTCGTGAAATTTATTCCCCACCCAGAGAATCCGACCGAGATGATTCGGATTCAGTTCTCTAGTGGGTTTGTGGCCAAGATGGTCTCGAGTAACCCTGTCCTGCGCGAATTTATGGTGGAGGACGGGCGCCGTCACTGGATGCTCAACGCCGGTCACCGTGGCATCTTTAAGCAACGTGCCCTCCAATCCGGTTGGCCCGTAGAGGACCTTGCTGGATTCCTTCCTGGAGCCCCGCTCGAGATCCAGTTGCGAGAGACCATGCTTGGCAACGGAAAACCATTCGTTGTCCGTGAATACCAATCCGAAGCAGCCGCGCGGTGGTACCAAGAGGGTCAACCGTCTGGTGGCTGTGGCGTAGTGGTGCTCGCCTGTGGAGCCGGCAAGACGATCGTCGGCATCGAAGCCATGCGTCACATTCAAACCAAGACCCTAATCCTCGCAACCAACCAGGCTGCAGTGAACCAGTGGGTCCGAGAGATTATCGACAAGACGCACCTCACCGAAGACCAGGTCGGCGCGTATACCGGTGCGGTGAAGCAACTCCGAGCGGTCACGGTGGCCACCTACCAGATCCTGACCTGGCGGCGCTCCAAGGAAGCTAAGTTCGAGCACCTCCACCTGTTCGAGGATGAGGACTGGGGACTGTTGATCTACGACGAGGTCCACTTGCTCCCGGCACCCGTGTTCGGTGCTACCTCCGCACTGCAGGCCCGCCGTCGGCTTGGGCTTACCGCCACCCTGGTCCGCGAAGATGGCCGCGAAGGCGATGTGTTCAGCCTTGTAGGGCCCAAGCGATACGACCTCCCTTGGCAGGTCTTACAACAGGGCGGCTTTATCGCAACGACGTCCTGTACAGAGGTCCGCGTACCCTTTGTCAACGGTGACCGCGCCGAGTACGAATTGGCCAACGAGAACCGAAAGTTCCGCCTCGCTTCCGACAATCCTGCAAAACTGCCCGTGCTCGACTCATTGGTCGAGCGACACAAGGAAGACAACATCTTGGTGATCGGCACCTACGTCGACCAACTCGAGAACATCGCGAGGCGTCTAAAGGCCCCGTTAATCACCGGGAAAACCCCCCACGCTCTTCGAGACGAATTGTTTCAGGACTTTAGAGTCGGCCGCATCAAATTGTTGGTGGTCTCAAAGGTCGCAAACTTCTCAATCGACTTACCGGATGCCAATGTTGCCATCCAAATCTCTGGCTCGTTTGGCTCTCGCCAAGAGGAAGCTCAACGACTCGGTCGCATCCTTCGACCCAAAAAGAAGGAAGCCCGCTTTTACACTGTAGTAACCCTGGACAGCAAGGAACAAGACTTCGCCATGAAGCGACAACTGTTCCTCACTGAGCAGGGCTATCGGTACCAAATTGAACAACACGGAACCCCCTAAATGAACGGGTTCAACGAGGAATTCCATGGAAGAAACTGATTCGCGGGCGCCCAAGCGCCGCCGTCGTCGTCGTCGCCGCAACAATTCAGACAGCAGTGGTCCAGAGTCAAATGGAGGGCAACAGCGTGGAATGCGTCGGGATCTTTCAGGTCCGACGGTCAACCTCCCCGCTACTGGTCAGGCATCCAACCGACGCATGGCCCTGCATCCCAACCGAGGCCGCCCCGCCAGCAGCACAAGCCGCCGCCGGCGCTTTAGCCGTGCCGACCTAGAGCAGCTTGGACACTACCTGGGTGACCTTCCAGAACAATATGTAGCGAACCTGTACAACGGACTGGGTGGACAACCCGATCGGGTTCCGACCCGAGACCGAATGATTCTGCTGACGGCAAAGGCCCTGGGACAAAAAGGCCGTGTGGGCTCCCTAGTCAAGAGCCTCCACCAGCGAGATCGCCAGGCTCTTGCCATTCTTGTTCAGTGCGGTGGCCTCGCCCACCACTCGGAACTCTGTGCGGAGCTCACCCTCTCCTTGGGTGGAACCGACAAAGAATGGACCCGTGTGCTCGGCACCTTGGGACAGAAAGGAATACTCGCGGCCACAGAAGAAAAGGATGGCCACTTCTTCTACCTGATCCCGCATCCCGTGATGGGCCCGCTCATCGACGCGATGCACGAGGACCTCCGCCTGCCGACCTTTGAGCATGAGGAAATGCGAGTCTTGAATCAGCGGCCCTTCTCGCCGCCGCTGGATTTCAGCATGACCACCCTGGCAACCTACATCGGGCAGCACCCTCCTCGCTTGACCCAGCGCCAAGAGATCTTCAAGGTCCACAAAGATGAGATGGACACCTTCTTTGCTCAACTCTGGGAGCCCGACAGCGAGCTGTTCAGCTTCCACATTGAGTTCTTGATGACCAACGGGATGGTCGAACTTCGGGGAGACTCCCTGCACCTCAACCGTGCAGCCATCGAAGAGTGGCTTCAGCTCGACCCAGAAGACCAACGAGATCTTGTTTTTCACAATCTGAATCGGCGTCTACCGAGTGCAGAGTGGGTCATCTGGGCGATCTACGACATGGCCGGCGCATGGGTTGCCGAGCGTCCCCTTCAGGCACTGTACCGGCGATGGCGCCGTGGCGAAGAATGGCGCGAACGGTACCGAAAAGGACAGTGGGCAACCCCCAAAACCGCACGTCGGGAAGGGTACAGCTTCGCTCCACTTACCGACGCCGGAGTCCTTGAGTTGGGACAATGGGGACAGGAGAAGTTCTACCGACTCTCCAGCCGAGCACTGCACTTGGTGGAGCCACCGGAAAATGAAGGCTTCACCCAGTTCTACCTGACACCATCGTTCGAGATCATGGCGCCCGCGGGCATGTCTCCGATCCTGTTCTTCCGAATTGGTGAACTCGCAGAGCTGACTGCAGCCGACCGGGCCAACACCTACAAGATCACCGAAGTCAGTATCGAACAAGCCCTTGAGCGTGGTTGGCGCAGAGAGGACATCTTCGAATTCTTGCGGGAAAACAGCCAGATTGGTCTGCCAGAGAACGTAGAAGAAACATTGCGCGGGTGGTGCGGGCAACGCGGGGACGTCGAATTTCATGACCTCACCATGCTCTCCATTCATCGATCTCAGATCCGACGCCTGGAGACGAACCGAGCCATCAAGCCATTCCTCCTGCATCGCTTCGTTCCAGGACTGTACGCTGTGGACCGAGCCCGAATGGAGGAGATAAAGATCACGCTGAGTGAAGGTGGCTTCTCAGTCTCACCACAAGTTCGTGCGTACCCAGACGACCCCAGCGGAGTCGACACCCGCAAGCGTCTGCTCGACCTGGTGTCCGACGCCCGTGCCGGCCGCGACGATACGCTCACGCGAGCCCATGCTGCGGATACTGACCCCTCGCTGGTGGCACTCATCCCTGGCACGAAGGCCACGCCATCACGCAAGGGCCGGAGAAAGAAAGGAGGCCTGCCCACGCGCCGGAGCCCCCGTGAAATTCAAGATGTGGTCGCAACCGCGATCAAGGAGTCTTCAAAGTTGGACATGGTCTACGTGACCCGCTCCATGGAGCAAAAGAGACTCACCGTGACGCCCGAACGAATCGCCACCAATGCCCAAGGCCAGCAGGTGCTCGTCGCCTCCGATGCCAAGAGCGGTGGTCGTCTTTCCTATCAGATCGTTCAGATCGAAAGAATGGATGCGGTCGGATAAGGCCCCAATGAACGGCGAGAGCCATCAGGAGATTCTCATGCCAAACGAAGAAAAGCGTACATTTGAAGTCGCACTTTCCGAACTCGAAGAACACGTCCGCCGTCTTGACGGAGGCGAGCTTGAGCTGGAGGAATCCCTCAGCACATTCGAAGCAGGAGTGAAGCTGATTCGCGAATGTTCCGAGCTGCTAGACGATGCCGAACAGCGAATCACGGAACTGACCGATGGTGCACAGGACACCGAGGTAAATGCCTGAGTGTTGATAAACATGCGCGAAATGGGTGAGAACAGTGTGAACATCCACCGGTGCCCACCCACTTCCCAGTCGAAATCAAGCTATAGGAACCGACACCGGGGATAGTTAAACGATGTTCGAATCAGTGGGCCGCACCAAGAAAGTCGACCGCCGCCAGCAGGCCGGTTCATTTTTCTTGGCGCTCGCTGTCAACGGCGGAATCATCGGTGGCATGATCTGGGCGGGCGCAACAGTCGCCAGCGGGGTGATTGACGATCTCCCAGTGGAAGTCACTTTCTTCGACTCGGCACCCCCTCCTCCCCCTCCTCCCCCACCTCCTGCAGGCGGCGGAAAGAAGAAGGAGAAGAAGGAGAAAAAGCCAGATGAACCTAAGGAAATACCCGAAGAAGCCGAGCCCGACCCAACCGTACTCCCCGAGGAAATACCCGAGGAAGTAGTTGAACCCGAGGAAAATGGTGAAGAGGGTGGTGTCGAAGGCGGGGTCGAAGGCGGCGTAGTCGGCGGTGTCGTAGGCGGCGTGATCGGCGGTGTGCTCGGTGGACAGCTGGGCGGAACCGGCGTGCGCGCAGTTCACTGGTCCGAAGTTAAGCCCAAGAGGCGGGTGAAACCAAAATTCCCCAAATCAGCTTCACAGTTGGGCCTCGAAGGCAGCTGCCAGATTGTTTTCTTCATCGACGAAAAGGGAAAGCCCTACGACGTCAAGGTTAAGAAGTGTGCCAAGGTCTTTCACGACGCGGTCCAAAAAGCCGCCTGGGCTTGGCGCTTCTACCCTATGAGGGACAATGGAAAGGCCATCAAGGCACAGTTTACGCTTACTCTGAAATTCAAGTTGACCTGAGGTATCCATGCATTTTACTCCACAAGAACTCTGGGCCGCGACGGGAACTCCCGTTCGACTCGTACTCGTCATCCTGATGCTTATGGCCGTCTGGTGTCTCTATGTCGCCATTGAGCGTACGCTCATGCTGGGCAAGGCACGCAAACAATCCCGCGCATTGGCTGAGGCCGTTGCAGGTCCACTCAGCAACTCCGATGCCAAGGCCGCACTCGAGGTCTGCGGGCAAGAGTCATATGCGGCCTCCTACCTGGGACACATGCTCTCAGCGGGGCTGACTGAGTTCACGGGTCGCTCAGACAAGTATGGCATCGAGGCCGCTGAGCGAGCCCTCGACCGCGTATCCATCACCGAGGCCCAGTCCCTCAAGAAGGGAATGAACATCTTGGCAACAACCGGCTCGACCGCACCCTTTGTTGGACTGGTCGGCACCATCTTCGGAATCATCAACGCATTCCAGATGATGGGTGAAGCTGGCGGTGGTGACTTGGGAGCGATCTCATCTGGTATCGCTGAGGCCCTCATCACCACGGCCCTCGGCATCGCTGTGGCCATCATCGGTGTCTGGTTGTTCAACTACTTCAATGGAAAGATTGACGAGATCACCGACGACATGTCGGTGTCCGTACAAGAACTCTTGGACTGGTGTGAGAAGCAAGTGCTTCCTCCAGTGGGCGAGTAGGGACTGACCAATGGGAATGAGCGTCGGAGGTAAGAGTGGCGGCCCAATGGCCGACATCAACGTCACACCCCTTGTGGATGTGGTCTTGGTGCTGCTCATCATCTTCATGGTAATCACCCACCTGTTGGGCTCTGGCGTGGACGTTCCCTTGCCTCCAGCCAAGACGGGTACTGAAGTACGTGATGGTGGACAGCACCTGGTGGTGTCCATCAAGGCGGCCGAAGCTCGGCGCGTAGTGATGCCCGAGGGCATGGCAGCACCTCGCAACCCTCCTGAAATCTATGTGGACATGAACCGGAGTGAGCCCGATGTGCTCATCACGGACATTAATGACGCCTACCAAGACAAGCCCAGCCGGTCGCTTCTAATCAAGGGAGACAAGGCCTTACTGTGGGAAGACGTCCGAGAAGTCATGGACATCATCCACGCGGGGGGCATGCCAACCATGCTGCTCGCCGTGGAAGGCGAGAAGGAGTAGCAAATGGCAAAGCCAAAGGGACTTCAAAAGAAGGCTACACTCCAGAGTGAGATTAACGTCACGCCCCTCATCGACGTGGTGCTCGT
>CAWVVG010000116.1:0-9147 GCA_963932775.1 uncultured bacterium | reverse complement strand
TCAGCCGCTCTGAAACCCGCTCAATTTCACCCACCCCGGGCAAGAACACCAGCACATGGCCGTTCGCATCTGCGGCAACTGCATCGTGTATCGCAGCGGCGACCTGGGACTCCAAGCGGCCATCGGGATCGGTGGGGCGATACTCTATTTCGACAGGAAAGGTTCGCCCGGAGGCCGAAATGATCGGACACTGGGATGGACCCCCCAAAAATTGCTGTATGGGGCCGGCATCCAGGGTCGCAGACATGACGATGAGCTTCATGTCAGGGCGGGCGTCTCGGATGACCTCCGCGAGCAGAGCCAGGCCCATATCGGAGTGCAGGGACCGCTCGTGAAATTCATCGAGGATCACAGCCCCCACACCCTCCAGGAATGGGTCGGACTGTAAAAGCCGGGTCAACAAGCCCTCGGTGAGCACCAGAATCTCTGTGGCATCGGAGGCTGTGCGGTCAAAGCGCACCCAGTAGCCCACTCGATCGCCCAGGCGGGTGCCCATCTCAGAGGCAATCCGAGCGGCCACAGAGCGGGCAGCGACCCGCCGTGGCTGCAGCAATAGCACGCGCCCCTCGACCACCTCCAAGACGGCCCCGGGTACCCGGGTGGTCTTTCCTGAACCAGGCGGTGCGCTCAAGAGCACAGCACTGTGGTCGGCCAATGCGGCCTGAACGTCGACTAGCACCCCATCAATGGGCAATGGGGCCGGTTGTCTCACTCGCTCAGTTGCCCAACAACTCGGCGCGAATCAGAGCCGTGTTCAGCCCCTTATTCGCGATGCGGTTCCATCGGCCCAAGACCACCTCTGGACCCAGCTGTCCCTGTTTGATGGCACGGTACAGCTTGGAAGATACGCCTGCCGCCTCCAAACGAGTCTTGAGGCGAGACCACGCAATCTTCTCGCGCTTCTTCATGTAGCGTCCTCGAAGGTCCTCGAGCTCGGCGCGCTCGCGCTTTCGGCCCTGTCCCTTGAGTTGCTTAACGAGCACATCGTGGGCCTGGCACACCGCACCCATGGACGGATTGGGGTTCAGCTTGACCCCTCCAGCACGGGCAGCCGGTCGCAATGCCTGCACCCAATCCGAGTTTAAGTGTGCACCTTGGGCGAGGGGATCATCCGGCTCTCCACCACTGGCCTTCACATCGGGCTTCGGCGCCTCGACTCCCAATTTGGCAATAAGCTGAGACCGCAAATCAGACACGCTCAGGCCTCGGCCCGAGGGGGAGCGGTAGACACCGCCTCCCAGTTTTGCTCATCTTCTTCAGACTTGGCAGCCCGCTCAACCTTGAGTCCCATGTGCGTATCGAACCGCACGCTGCTCTTGTTTCGCTTCCAGAACTTCCAGGCGCCATAGGCCGGGCCAGGAGGCACCAAACACTCGGGACCCTTTCCAACGAGGTCGCTGCGGCCCCATTTCGCGAGGGCTTCCCGCACATGGGGCCACTCCTCGCGCTTCCAGTAAAAAAGTAAGGCACGTTGTCGAGACCGTTCTCGATCACCCCGGGCAATGAACACTTCTTTCTTGGTGTAAGGGTCCTCTCCTGAGACGTACATGGCCGTCGCGATGGTCGCGGGTGTGGGCATAAACATCTGTACCTGGCGGGGCCGAAGGCCGGATTTCTTCATGTACAGCGCGAGCTCGACCGTTTCTTCGGGGCCGACTCCAGGGTGCGCACACTGGAAGTACGGCACCACATACTGTTCCTTGTTCGCCTTGGCGTTCGACTCCTTGAAGCGCCGCATAAAGTCATCAAAGTACTCGATGTTTGGCTTCCGCATCATCTTCAGCGCAGCTGGACTGGCGTGCTCAGGGGCGACCGAGAGTTGTCCTTGAACATGATGAGCGGCGAGCTCCTCGACAAACTCGGGGTCGAGTGCTGCCAAGTCGTATCGGATGCCCGAGTTCACGTAGACCCGGCGAATACCTGGGAGGTTTCGGGCCTTGCGGAGCAGGTTCAAGTAGGGCTTGTGATCCGTTCCGTAGTGCTTGCAGCGCACTGGGTGAAGACAGCTCACTCGCCGGCACACCGCATTGGCCGCCGGAGAGTTGCACTTCATATGAAACATGTTCGCAGTGGGCCCGCCCAAGTCGGTCACAATGCCGTTGAAGCCTTTTCGCTTGGTGAGGGCGGTGAGTTCACGCAGTACCGAGGGCGCCGAACGGCTGGTAACGTCCTTGCCTTGGTGAATGGTCAACGCACAGAAGCTACACCCGCCGGAGCAGCCGCGGTTCACCGTTACCGAACCAGCGATGCTCTCAAGCGCGGGAACAGGCTCTCGGTAGCAAGGGTGGGCCGTGTGGGTGTAGGGCAACTCATGGAGTCGATCCATCTCCGGTGTCTCGAGTGGGCGAGTGGGCGGGTTTTGAACCACCCATCGAGAGCCATGCTTCTGAATCAATGTCCGGCCACAGTGTGGGTTGGACTCTCGGTACATGTGCACGGTCACCCGGTTCAGGCCCCGGCGGTCGGCCTTGCATTCCTCGAGACTCGGCAGGGTGATAACGTCATCCCCTTCCGGCATCGGGTCCTTGGCTCCTACGGCATAGGCGGTGCCCGGAATGTCTCGGCACTCCTTGATGCTCGCACCATCGCGCAGGCGGTTGGCGATCTCAACCACGGCGAGCTCTCCCATCCCGTACACCAAGAGATCGGCCTTGGAGTCGAGCAAGATGGAGCCGCGAATCTTGTCCTGCCAGAAGTCAAAATGAACCAAGCGACGCAGCGAGGCTTCAACGCCACCCACTACAATCGGGATGCCAGGCAACGCCTGACGAGCCCTGGATACGTACGGAATCGTCGCCCGGTCCGGTCGCAATCCCTGCTCCCCACCTGGAGAGTACGCGTCACTGGAGCGAATCCGCCGACTCGCAGTGTAATGGTTCACCATCGAGTCCATGTTGCCGCTGGTGATGCCCATAAATAGCTTGGGTCGCCCCAGAACCTGAAAGGCTGCTGGGTCGGTCCAGTCGGGCTGAGCGATGATGCCAACGGTGTACCCGTTATCCTCGAGCCACCGGCCAATGGCGGCGACACCCCATCCCGGGTGGTCAACATAAGCGTCACCGGTGACCAGGATTACATCTAGTTCAGTACCCCCGAGTTCCTCGCGGGTCATGGGCAATGGGCGGCGGGTTCGAGACATGGAAAGCCTGGGTGAGGTGCACCCCTAACCCGGACTGACCTCCATGGAGTGTCTAGCCATCTCGCCCCTCAGGGCCACTCGAGGGTAATCCGACCCATGTTTCCGGCTCGAAGCTCCCTCAAGAAGACCTCGCTCGCCTTTTGAAGGTCCAATATTCCGCCCTTGTTCAGACACCCGCGGCGGGCACCGATGTGCTCAAGCAGCTCATAGGGCTCGGCAGGAAGCTCCTCGATGTTGTACTGGGCCGCTACTTGGGCTGGGTAGCGAGAGAGCATGTACCGAGCCGCGAAGAAAGCGATCTCGTCCAAGTCCAGCACCGCATCCTTGATGGCCCCCGTTACCGCCAAGCGTGACCCACACACCGGCGGATCCAGCCGGGGCCAGAGAAAACCGGGCGTATCGAGCAAGACAAAGTCCTTGGCCGCCTTGATCCGCGCCTGTTGCTGGGTCACGGCTGGACGATTCCCTACTTTTGCGATGGACCTTCCACAGATGGTATTGATTAGCGTCGACTTGCCCACATTGGGGATCCCAAGGATCATCGCCATAATCGGACGACCTCCTTTTCGGCGATCTGGAAGCATGCCTCGCGCTACATCGAGCAGTGCCTTCACCTCTCGAGCCTTGTCCTTTTCAATGGAGATCGCACGCACACCGGGCTCATTCTCCATGTGCCGAATCCATGTTCCGGTCGCACCCGGGTCAGCCAGATCCGCCTTGTTGAGGATCTTCAAGAACGGTTTCTCGCCTCGAAGGTCTGGAACCAGAGGGTTGGAGCTGCTGCCCGGGATGCGCGCATCCAGCACCTCGATCACCAGATCCACCTTGGGCATAGCCTTGCTGATTTCTCGGCGGGCCTTGTTCATATGCCCAGGAAACCAATTTATCCGTCCGCCCGACACAACCGACCTCAGAGTCGGGAGAGGTCGCCAGCTCCTTCACGAATCACGTCAACCTCCCCTTGAGTGAGGTCAATGATCGTAGTCGCCAGTCCTTCGATTTCTTCACCGAGGTCCACAACCAAGTCCAGCCCATGACCGAAGGTCTCCGCGATCTCGTACCCCATGGTGAAGCTCTGCCCATCGTTGGACTTGGGGATGCTCGTGGCCACAAGAGGCCGACCGAACTGTTCCACTACGGCCAGCAAGATGGGCTCATCGGGTACCCGAAGACCCACTACCGCTCGCTTATTCTTCAATATTTTTGGCAACATGCGGCTGGAAGGCAGCAAAATAGTGAAGTGACCTGGCACAATTCGATTCAATATCTTGAAGGCAAAACCGTCCACTTCGGCCATCTCTGTGGCCATCGAAATACTGCTGCATACCAAGGAAAGCGGCTTCTTTTCATCGCGGTCCGGCTTGAGCGATACCATACGTTGTACGCCCTTTTTTGAGCCTGCATCACAGCAAAACATCCAGCTGACACCCGCCGGCATCACCACCACACCATTGCTGTCCAACACCTTACAGATTTGGTCGAGGTGCCGCTGATTGGGCGGATTTTCATGGGTGTAGATGTGCTCAGCCATGTCGTGAGCCTACTTAGCGGACGGCAATCGTGCCACTCGCTACACTACTGAGTATGGATCCCATCTCTCAAGCAGCCATCGGTGCTGCAGCCGCCCAAGCGGGCTCAAAGCGTACCGGTTTAAGGACTGCGCTCTGGGTTGGCGCCCTCGGCGGCGCGCTGCCAGACGTAGACATCCTCATCCGCTCAGCCGATGATCCCCTTCTGTTTCTCGATTACCACCGCCACTTCACCCACTCGCTTGCATTCATTCCTTTCGGGGGCCTGATCGCCGCCGCCGCCGGCCGCTTGCTCACTCGAGGAAGACACACCGTTCGGGATCTTTGGTTGCCCGCTACGCTCGGGTTCGCGACCCACGGTCTGCTAGATAGCTGCACCAGCTACGGCACGTTCCTCCTGTGGCCCTTCTCTACCGCTCGGATCGCTTGGCACAATGTGGCCATCATCGACCCGTTGTTCACACTTCCCGTATTGATCGGGGCTGTACTCGCAGCAAGACGAAAAAACCGCATCCTCGGAAGATGCGCCTTCATTTGGGGAATCGCGTACCTGATCCTTGGGGCCGTCCAGCGGGACCGCGCCGGAGCGATACACGCCCAACTCATCGCCGAGCGAGGCCATCATGCAGCTCGGGTAGAAGTAAAGCCCAGCATTGGAAACAACTTCCTGTTTCGAGCCTTCTACGAACACAATGGAACCTACCAAGCCGATGCGATTCGAGTCCCTTGGTGGGGGGAGCCGACCGTGTACGAAGGCCAGTCCGCTGAAGTCTTGAGCGTGGACGATTTGGTCGTGGGGGCAGATCCCATCCATGTGGAAGATCTGGAGCGATTCCGGGTCTTCTCCAACAGCTTCCTCATTCAAGACCCAAGGCATGAGGGCATCATCAGCGACTTTCGATACGCCGCCATTCCCAGCGCTGTCGCCCCCCTGTGGGGGGTCGATTTTGGGGGCGCTGAACCCGGAAAGCACCTGACGTTTCACCGCTTCAATGACGTCGACAAGGCCGCCCGAGCCCAATTCACAGACCAGATCCTTGGGCGATAGCCTAGGCCAGCGATAAATCCACGCCCTCGTAGTGGGGCACCACACGGTCTGCAATCCGTCGAACAGCAGCCTCATCGGGACACCGATAAGTGACCGCTATGGTCTGCATGCCTGCTGCATTTGCTGCGGTCAGACCGGCGACACTGTCCTCGAATACCACACAGCACTCGGGTTCCACACCCAGAGCCTTGGCCAGCAAGAGAAAGCCCTCTGGGTCGGGCTTGGACCGCGACACTTCTTCACCGGTAATGATGCCATCAAGACCGGCGAACACAGGGAATGTGGACACCAGGCGGTCCACTTCAGTACGAACATTGGAGGTATACAGGCCCCGCTTGTACCGACCCTCCAACGATGAGAAATACGTGTCTGAGCCAGGAATCAATACCAGCCCATCACGGTCAATCATTTCTGAAAACTTGGCCTTCAACGCCGATGTAACATCGATATGCGACAAGCCTTTGTGGGCCTGAAGGACCCGCTCAGCCACGGCACCCCAGGTGATACCAAACAACGTGTTGGGATCTAGCGCCATGGGCCCCAGGCTGTGCTCATCGAGTAGCGCCTGTACGGCCGTGGAGGTGTGTTGCTCTGAGTCGACGAGAGTGCCGTCCATATCGAACAGCACGGCTTGAATCTCAGCGTTCTTCATGTACCCATGCTCGCGGCCGCTTTTTCCATCAGGGCTTGAAGTCGGCCCGCAAACCCCTGGGGATCCTCGAGCTTACCCTCAGCAATGCAGGCATGGTCGAGCAACAACCGGGCGAACGGCTCCAAGCCAGTCGTGCCATCGTTGTTGAGCTTGGCAAGAGTCTGTACGAGGGTGTGGTTGGGATTGATCTCAAGCACACGCTGGGCTCCTGGACCCACCTCTTGGTTTGCAGCCTTGAGGATTCGCTCCATATTGGAGCCCATGCCACCCTCCTTGTCGACCAACACCGAGGGACTGTCCGTGAGGCGGTTGGACATCCGTACCTCGGCGACCTCTGGACTGAGCAGCTCGCTCATCCAGGTAATGAGCGGCCGGGCCTCGTCCTTGGCCTTCTTGGTGTCCTCGTTGTCATCTTCGTCCTCTGGCAACTCACCGGTCAGCACGCTCTTGAGCGTGACACCATCGAACTCCGACACGGACATCGCGACCCACTCATCTACCGGGTCGGTCATCAACAGCACTGCCCAGTCCCGCTTGCGAAATCCTTCCAAGACGGGCTTGGCGTGAATGCGGTCCTTGTCGACACTGGTGAGGTACCAGATGGACTCTTGGCCTTCCTCCATGCCTTCTTTGATGTCCACCAGAGAGACGGCGGCACCATCGGACTCGGTAGTCTCAAAGCGCAGAAGCTCGGTGAGCAACTCCTTAGACTTACCGGGCTCCTCGGCAAAACCTTCCTTCAAGATGTGGCCAAACTCGCCCCAGAACTGGTCGTACTGGTTCTCTTCCTCTTCCTTCTTGGCCTCCGCCGCCAGGTGCTTCAGCAGTTTCTTGGTGACCTGCTTGCGAATGGCTTGGACGATGGGGGTCTGCTGGAGAATCTCACGGCTAACGTTCAGGTCGAGGTCCGGAGAGTCCACAACGCCGGTGACGAATCGCAGAAAGCGCGGCACGATGTCATCGGCATGGTCCAGCACCTTCACACCCTTCTGAAACAGCTGGACACCCACCTTGTGATCCATCCTGTCGAGCTGCCAGGGGCGGTTCTTCGGAATGAACAAAATGGCGTTGAACTGAAGGGTGCCTTCCGCTCGGATGTGAATCCGGGTCAGCGGCTCCTGCCAGTCCATGGACACGTGCTTGTACAGCTCGTTGTAGTCATCCTCAGACACATCCGATGGCGACTGCATCCAGATGGCTTTGGCCCGGTTTACTTGGGCATCGTCAATCATGACGGGCCATGGGACGAAGTCTGAGTGCTTGCGCACGATCTCGCTAAGCTTGTCGTTGTTTGCGAATTCTTGTGCATCTTCCCGAAGCTTCAAGGTGATGCTCGTTCCCCGTACGGTGCGGGTTCCTTCGGAGAGATCGTAGCCATCCCCACCATCGGACTTCCAGCACACTGCCGCCTCGTCTGGAAGGGCGGAGAGGCTCTCGACGAGCACTTCATCCGCGACCATAAACGCGGAGTAAAACCCAACACCGAACTGACCGATCAGCGCATTGGGGTTGTCTCCCTTGTCTTTGAGCGCCTCAGCAAAAGCAGAGGTACCGCTGCGGGCGATGGTTCCAAGATGCTCAGCCGCCTCCTCAGCAGTCAGGCCAATGCCATCATCTTCGATGGTGATGGTGAATGCCTCGGCATCGCAGGTCACGCGGATCGATGGCTCACCTTCAATCGTTCGGAGGTCATCCCGCTGCAACCCGACAAAACGACACTTATCGAGGGCGTCAGAAGCATTCGATACCAGTTCTCTCAGAAAGATCTCCCGGTCGGAGTACAGAGAGTGGGTGACCAAATGAAGAATTTGGCGGACATCGGCTTCAAATCGGCGAGCTTTCATGGGGGCCTCCGTGAGGGGTGTAGCCACCGCACCTACGAAGGCCCGGAGAAGGTGTCAAGCTATCAATGCACTGCGGAGACCAGTCGAGGCACCACAATGCCAACCACGGAGCCCACTAGAGCCCCCAAGACAACATCCGTTGGATAGTGTTTTCCAGCAGCCACACGAAATGAGCCCACCCCCACCGTGTACAGAGCTGCAACGCCATATGCGAAGCCGATATGGGACTGAAGCTGGCCTGAAGACCGAAGGGCCTCAACCGCTGAGAAACTAGAGACCGCGGCCATCGAGGTGTGGCCCGAGAAGAACGACTTGCAGTCGTCCGCAGATGGAGGCGAGGCGCAGTACCCATCGGCACGAAAGGATGATCTACCGGTGTCCCAAGTGAAGGGGCGGCGGCGCTCGACGAGCTGCTTGGTAAACTCGGTGAACGTGACGGTAACGGCCATGGCTGAGACCGTGCCGACACCGACCTGCCAGTCTCGTTCCTGGACCACCAATGCAGCGCTCAGCCCCAGGCTCGATGCCCCACCGAGCCCCACCATCGCATCGGACACCAATGCGGGCCCAGGGCGAAACTCAAAAGGCGAGATCGCGTCGATGCCCGTGGGTTGCGTGTCCGCCAGTGCGGCTGCAACAAGGAGCATCGAGATCATGAAAATTTCTGGCCCAGCCAACCGCCAAGGGCTTCCATATCATCCGCATAGAACACAGGGCTTCGGGTCATCAGCACGCTCTTGCTGTGCACCCCCCAGTCCACAGCCACCGCATCCACTCCAAGCGCAGCCGCCATGTCCATATCGAAGGTGGTGTCGCCAATCATGATGGCATCTTTGGGTGCAACATTCAGGGCATCGAGCGCGCGCTGCAATACCGCGGGATGTGGCTTCCCTGGCGTACCCGGCAAAATGCCGTGGATGGTGTCAAAGTAGGCG
>CAWVVG010000115.1:0-9170 GCA_963932775.1 uncultured bacterium | reverse complement strand
TATCTTCAAAAGGCGCACAGGCGACCGTCGATGCCCCTTCATGGGCATACGTTGCAACACTCACCGGACCATGGCTGGCGAGCAGATGCACGATCTCGGATGGAACATTGTTTGAGTGATGGGCCATTGGCATCAGTGTACCGGAGTGTCTTCTCTTTGCACCCGTAGCTTGAGGCCCTTTCGACGCCCCAAAGCAAACCAACCGCCCACCCCTCCAGGTCGTGGAGAGCCGTCGAGGGCGCAACGTACCTGCGGCGCATCACCCACCAAGGCTCTGGTTGGGCCCAGGGGCTGCCATGCAGTCCACCACCGGTTGTCTGGCCACTCGATGAATACGCTGACGACCCACGCCCCATTTAAGGGGCCCTGTCCTCGGAAACGGAAGGCCCCCAATACAGCCATGCACTCCACGGACTCTTGCGCTGCCATTGCTGCCAAGATTCGCTGTTGTGAACCCGGGGAGAGTGCCCCCATCTTCCGAAGCGAGAACCTGTCGATCTGCCCATCAAAGAGGATAAACGCCGCCGGTGCAGGCCTTCCACGAGCCAAGGCACCTTCTACCGCCGCAAAGAGCTTCATTCCAAGAGCGTCGTCGTCTTTCGGATACTTTTCGAGGTCCCGCGGACCTACAAATCCTTTGAGGCGATGTCCGCTGGTTCCATTCACGAACGGCTCGCCTGGAGATCCGCATCCGCTTGACGAACCTTATCCGCCATCGCATCAAATCCAGCGATCACCCGGCCCTGAACCTCAGGATCGGAAGCGCCAATAATGCGTGCAGCAAGCCAGGCCGCGTTCTTGGCTCCTGCCTTTCCAATGGCCACAGTTGCAACGGGAACGCCCGGTGGCATCTGAACCGTCGCAAGCAGGGCATCAAGCCCATTCAGTGAGCTGTTGAGGGGGACACCGATGACCGGCAAAGGCGTGCGACCCGCCACCGCTCCAGCCAGATGTGCAGCCATACCGGCACCGCAAATCAGAACCTTTAGTCCCCTGGGGGCCGCGGTCACCGCGTATTCATCGGCCTCAGCGGGGGTCCGGTGAGCCGACATAATGCGCATCTCATGACCAATTTTGAGTTCCGTAAGTACATCTCCAGCCGCTGTCATTGCGGACAAGTCCGATGCGCTACCCATGATTATTCCAACTTGAATCTCAATCGACATCATGTTCCCCTTTTTCCGCCAATATCTGTTCGCCAGGCGGCGTTATCAAAATGAATTGTCTGAACCTGCTTGTAGGCACCAATCTGCGCCGTCTTGAAGTCCTCTGCAGCAACCGTAACCCCCAGCACCCGCCCCCCTGAGCTTCGGATGACATCTCCGTCCCGACGAGCCCCTGCATAGAAAACTACGCAGTCATCCGTGGCCGTTGGCACGCCGGATATTTCCATCCCTCGGTCGATGGCCCCAGGATAGCCGCCGGCGACCATCACCACGCAGCATGCCGCTCCTTTCCGCCAGCGGAGGGGCCGGTCGGGCAGCTCGCCCTGTGCTGCCGCCACCATAATCGGGACGATGTCCTCATCGAGCATCATCATCAATGGCTGGCATTCCGGGTCACCGAACCGAACATTAAACTCGAGTACTTTAGGCCCGTTGGGGGTGACCATCACGCCCGCATAAAGAATACCGACGAAAGGGTTTCCTTCGGCAGCCATGCCGTCGACGGTTGGCTGAAGGACTCGCTCAAGCACCTCCTGAACCAACTCTTCTGTCGCATCCTCGGGGGGACACACTGCACCCATGCCGCCGGTGTTGGGGCCCTGGTCCGCATCAAACCGTCGCTTGTGATCCCGACATGGAAGCATGGTGAGGGCACGCACCCCATCGCAAATGGCCAATACGCTAAGCTCTGGCCCCACCAACAGTTCTTCAATGATCACACGGTGCCCGGCTTTTCCGAATGCTCCCGCAAACATCATGTCCACGGCTTCGTGGGCTTCATCCGCATTCGTTGCGACCACCACGCCCTTGCCCGCGGCAAGACCGTCGGCCTTTACGACACAAGGCCCCACAATAGCGGCATGGGCCGAGGCTGAGTCGGTGTGGGTAGACCAAGTTCCGGTGGGTATTCCATGCCGGTCCATGAATGCTTTGGCAAAACGCTTTGAGGTCTCCAGTTGGGCCGCTGCCTTGGAGGGGGCAAAAACCAAGACCCCTGCCGCCCTGAGTCGATCGGAGAGGCCCTCCGCCAACGGCGTCTCGGGTCCAATCACAGCCAGTGTCACATTTTCAGCAATAGCCGACTCGACAATATCCCCTTCAATATTAACCACTTCTGGTGGAAATCCAGGGTTCTCATGGCTCACGACCAAGCATTCCACAAGAGGACTCTTAAGGATTCGCCATGCGAGCGCATGTTCCCTTCCGCCACCACCGACAAGCAAGACCTTCACAGCGACTCCCATGGGGCGGTCGCTTATTTCTTATCGGCATCTAGGGCAAGCATTGCGCGTCGCACGCGAGAATCCTTGGGTGCAGACTCTTGAGCCTGGGCCAACAAGGCCCCGGCCTCTTCAACGTCACCATGCTCTATCCATGCCAAGGCAGCGGCACATAAAAGCCCAGTGTCGACGCCATCGCCTCTGACCGACCGTCGCAGAGAGTCGACCCCTTCACTCCACCTACCCAACTTGGCCAGGGACTGTCCCCGTACACTGTGCATAATGTTGGAGCCTGGTTTCCGGCCGAGCACCACCAATGCTTGGGCGGCCGCAGCTTCCCAGTCGCCATCCTCAAAACTTGCGCGAGCCAGGGCAGCATTCAAGGCCAGGTGGTCTCCGTGGTCATCCATCGCGTCATACAGCTGGCCAAGGTGGCCGGGCCGCCTAAACCACCAGGATAATATGGCGGCTATGCTTTCCCGTTTGGGCTCGTGGCGTACGTCCCCAGCCATTGCTCTCAGCATGGGTCCAATTAGTTTTCGACGTGGAGGCAGAACCAGGCCGCCACCCAATCGAGGATCGAGCGAACCACGCTTCACACGCGGGGAAAAGGCCAGCCCCTCGGCCGTGGCTATGGCACCCACAATGTCCTGAACCGAGAGCTGCGCCCAGGTCTGCTCCTCCAGATAGGGGCCCCAGGCGGGCGTACTGTACAGAATCTGCTCGAGCTCAGTGTCTCCCATGCGGTGTTGTCCCATTTGGAAAAACAGCCGACCGACCCAAAGGTGCACCATCACGGACTCTTCACGGTCCAGCCCGCCTGTGGCGAGCTGCCGAAGAATCGCCACGGCATCGGTATCCTGACCATCCCTGTACAAGACGTCCGCCAACATGATCTGAGCGAAGACATTCGAGGAATGGGATTCAATGGCCGCATCAACATATGCGCGCGCCCCAACCAAATCCCCTGCCGTCACCTTGGCCTGAGCCGCTTGCACAAGCACCGTCTGCCGCTGGGTATGGGCCGCTAAGTTTGGGTGATCGACGAGGTGCTCGAAAAGCGCCTCGACTTCGGATGCATTTTCGCGATTGAGCAATGCTACAGACGCCTGAAGGTGCACCATATCAGCGCGCTCAGAGCCCCGACCCAGGGCCGCCTCAGCATATTCGGCTGCGGCCGTCCACTCACCAAGAGACGCGTGGTACTCCGCAACCATCTGGAAACCAGCCGGGTCATCGGGAAACCGTTCTGTTAGCGCAAGCGATGCCTCTCCGAGGGTGCGCCAATCTTTTGCGACCAGTGCAGTTCTCGCAAGGGAACGGATGATTCGTGGAGCCGATCCATATTTGGCCCGGATCCGTTCCACTTCTTCAACGGAACCGACCGCCTCCGCGTGAATCAAGGCACACATCGGATCAACTTTCGCGCATTTCTCTGTGACCATACCCGCGGCGTTGGACTGGCCCTGTGCCAAGTGAAGTGCACCTTCCGTCGCATCTATGAGTGGCCCACCAGCATCCAGCACCTCCAGGCGACTCTTTGCGCGGGCAATCTCACTCAATAAATCGGGACGGGTGCGGAGCATCAGTGCATCCACCTCGATCAGGCCGGCGAGAGGGACCGGATCCAACGGACTCCGCGCCATTGCGCTCAAAAACGACCGACGGACCGTTTCCAATTCATTGTGCCCGCTCCACCACAGCCCTTCAATTCCCTCGTGGAGCGCAAGCCCTGTTTGGTCGGCCACCGTCGCCGCCACCCAACTCTCGTGAGGGAGGGATACGGCCGTGGGTGGACTCTCAAAAACCGGTCCTGGCATCAAGGATGCCTGCCAATAGCTCACCCGCTCCTCGATCTGGACCATCCATGCCTCGGGCATAATGAGCAAACGAGATGTGGATCCAAACCAGATCGAACCCGCACAAAGGCAGAGCGCGGCCAGCGCCTCAGCGCGGCCCATCCACTGCCAAAATACCGCGCGACGCTGGATTCCTTGAATCTCCAGCCGGACTTCCTGGATCGCCTTCTCCTCATCGCTGCCCGGAATGAAACAGGTCCGAAAGTCCGGGTGGTCCGCCATTGCGCTGCGCTCACCTCCGACGGCGCTGACCGAGTCCTCAGGGCCACACTTCCCTTTCCCTATTGAGCGGATGACGTCATCACGGCCCATAGGGCCTCGTGACCGTCCCCCTTTGATGTGAATCATGTACGAGGTACGGCCCAGGGATGTTCCCAAACCACGGGCCCTGCATTCGGCACACACGGGCACAGCCTGTCGGCCCATGGCCACAGCGGGTGCTCCACACGAAAAGCAGAAGGTATTCAACACAGCGGAAGCATACCCCGTGCGGTGGGCTCAATGCCGAAAGTGACGGGCACCTGTACACACCATGGACCCATTCGATTCATTTACGGCCGCTACCACTGCATCATCCCGGATCGACCCGCCGGGCTGAATGATGGCCTCAACTCCAGCCTTCAAGGCCACTTCTACACCATCCGTGAACGGGAAGAATGCGTCTGAAGCAAGGACTGAACCCTCAACGGGGCGCGTGGCCTTGGAGATGGCAAGCCGGACGCTGTCAACTCGAGACATCTGTCCGGCTCCGACCCCGTTCAGGACATACCCGCCATCCTCTGCACGAGCGAGAACAATGGCATTGGACTTTACGTGCTGCACAATGCCCCAGGCAAACCGGAGCGCACCCTCCTCCGCAGAGGACGGCGCTCGTTCGGTCGAAACCTTCCATGTGATGGGTGCGCCCATGTCCCAGTCCTGGAGCAACCATCCACCCTGAACACGTCGGGCATCCGTACCGCCGGGCTGAGACTCTGCCCAGTCTTCAGGCAGCTCCATTACCCGCAACTTTTCCCTTGGGGCCAGCAGCTCCCTCGCTTCGGGGGTGAACCCTGGTGCCGCCAGCACTTCGAAAAAGGTGCGACTCTTTCGGAGTGCCCGTACGGTATCCGCGTCGATGGGCCGATTGAAACAGACGACACCCCCGTAAGCAGACACTGGGTCGGCCGAGAGTGCGAGCAAGAATGCAGCCTCAGGTCCATCGGTGTGCACAGCCGCACCGCATGGGTTCATGTGCTTCGTGACCACACAGGCGGGGGCCTCAAAATGGAACACCGCCCGCAAGGTGGCATCCATGTCAGCGAGGTTGTTGAAGCTCAGTGCCTTCCCTTGTAGCTGCTTGACCCTGGCCAAAGAACGCCCAGTGAGGCCTGGCTCCGCATAGAACGTAGCCGTCTGATGTGGGTTCTCTCCGTACCGAAGACGTTCCATCAAGCGTACAGGTATGGCGCCCTCATCTGGTTGGGTCTCTCCAAGCACCCTACCAAACCATCCGGAGATAATTCCATCGTAATTGGCGGTATGTCGGTAGGCCTTCCATGCCAGGCGCCTTCTCGAATCCAGGTCCATAGTCTGCGCTTTCAATGCCGATATGGCCGAATCGTAATCAGCAGGATCGGTGAGGATGACAACGTCCTTGTGGTTCTTCGCCGCCGACCGAACCATTGAGGGTCCACCGATGTCAATCTGTTCAATCACTTCATCAGCCGTCGAGTCCTTTCGCGCGATCGCACCCTCAAACGGGTACAAATTGCAGGCAACGACGTCGATCCAGTCAATTCCGTGCTCGGTGGCCTCGGGCTGATGCACATCCCGACGTCCAAGGATCCCACCGTGAATTTTGGGATGAAGGGTCTTCACCCGGCCATCCATTATCTCAGCATGTCCGGTGTGGTCGCTAACCATAGTGACGGCGATGCCAGCCTCGGCCAACGCTCGGGCTGTTCCACCGGTAGACAAGATCACAAAATCGAGGTCCACAAGCCCCTGTGCAAACGCTACAATTCCAGTTTTATCCGATACGGACAGAAGAGCGGTACCACCCACATGAACCTCCAAATAGGACCGCCCGAGTAACCCCTGGAGCCGCTATTGGCCGCCTCGAATCGGAGCGCGATCAATGAGTACTCGGTAGGACACTACCTTCACCAAATGTGGCCCCATTGTAAATCCATCGACCAGCACGAGGTCGCCTGCGTGTTGGCCCAAGCCACCCAGGCTCTCGGCTAAGAATTCTACCAGCGCACCGCTATTGGTGTCCCGCATCCGCCAAGCACTTCCCGTGTGTTCAAGCTGTCCGACAAATGGAATGACCCCATAGCCAGAGTCCAGGACCTTCCAGTCTTGAACCACGAACGGCCCGAGCCCAGTCTGCCCCCTGACCTTCACACGACAGCCGAGCAGCTGCTCAACGGCCTTGGCATCACCCAGCAGTCGGAGCTTTGTGGGCTGCCCTTCATTGTCCACGAGGTAGACCCCACCCTCATCTCCCAGCACAAGCCCGGTACGCGCTGTATGAGCAGCGCAACCGAAGGCCAAGAGTGTGATGAGTATTTTCATTTCAAAGCCGCCCTTTCCAGGGGGTGGAGGCGACAGGATTTGAACCTGCGACCCCCTGCGTGCAAAGCAGGTGCTCTCCCAACTGAGCTACGCCCCCAGTCCCCTGGAAAGTGGTGGGCTTGGGCAGACTTGAACTGCCGACCTCGCGCTTATCAGGCGCGCGCTCTAACCAGCTGAGCTACAAGCCCCTACCACGGGCAGCCATCGAAATGACCCATGCCAGTTATGCTGCGGCAGGATCAGCGTCAACCCATTTCATCGTTCGAATCAACAGGTTGCTCAAGACTTAGAGTCCTGAGTCACCAGAAGTACCGGGGAAATCGCCCGTATCCTCAGGTACAGAGCCGGTATCGGTGCCGTCCCCTCCATCGAATGTCGCCAAGGATTCATCATTGATAAATCCGTTCGGGGTGCCATCTGAGTCCCAACATCCGGGATCATCGGCGTCCACTGCCCCATCGCTATCGTTGTCCAGTCCGTCGTAGCACTGGTCGATCCCCGCCACTTCAGCCGGATCGCGCGACATTTTGCGTTCGAATCCAAACGGCCGGAACTCACAGTCAGGATCCTTGGAGTCGATGTACCCATCTTCGTCGTTGTCGGCGCCGTCGATGCATTCCACAGCCATCACAGGCTGCTCGAGTTCTTCGGTCGGCCCGTTGTTGGCACAATGGGTATCCTCGCTGTCAATGTCTCCATTGCCATCGTTATCGATGCCATCATTGCACTCGATTCCATCGACAAACCCATCGTCTTCTGCGTCAGTTGCTGATGAGCAGGCAGGGTCCATAGAATCGACCCAACCATCGCCATCGTTGTCTTCACCGTCGTTGCAGGTGTAGGTGCCGAATGTGCCATCATCCTCGAGCACTCCTGCGCCTTCGGAACAATCCGGATCGTCATTATCGGTCCAACCGTCTTCGTCGTTGTCGATGTCGTCGCCACACTCTGGGCTCTCGGGATCCGAACCCTGCAGACAGTCGGTGTCGGCCACGTCAATTTCGCCGTCTCCATCGTTATCGATGCCATCGTTGCAGGTATAGGTGCCGAACGTGGCATTTTCCTCGACCCGCCCCGTGCGGCAGTCTGGATCCTTTCCGTCAGACCATCCGTCACCGTCATTGTCCAAACAGTCGCTGCATCCGTCCGGGTCAATGAGCGGGTTGTCCCAGTCAAGGAATCCGAAGTCTCCGGAGGCATAGGCAAAGACCACATCGCCTTCGTGTTCTTCCGTGTAAAGCGTGTACTCAGTCACACGGTCCGCAGTGACCACCAGGTAGCCATATTTGGTCTCAAGAGGGCTGCCCCAGTTCATCCTTGTGGACAACCCTACGCTAGACTCGGCTCCCCACTCGCTCGCGATCTTCGGGAACTGATACAGAACCGATGCAGGGATGGTGACCCGGGAACGGTTGGTTTCCTCATCGTATTCATTCATATCGTCGACGGTAATCGTCGCCCGAATCGATGTACCCACACCACCAAACCAGCCAATATCGAGAACATTCAGCGTAAATCGTACGTAGGTTCGAGCGGCCCGAATCACTCCACCATCACTCAAGTCGTCTGTAAATGGCCGCCACTCGAAGGTCGCTGCAGCATCATCGAGGCTGAACTCACCGCTTTCGTCTGAATCGGAGCACGTGTCCAGAGCCATCAGGCCCCACAATGAATCGTCCCCAATGCCAGGGTCATCGAAGCCCTGAACGCCGCTAATTCTGAGCGGAGGCGGCACTCTGACCGATTGATTCAGTCCGAGGCCAGGCACGTCCACCGTGATGTTGGACGACTTCGAGTCATCCATCGAGACATCGCCGTTACTGCTCGGGTCCAAACGCCCAAAGAATGACTCACCCAGTGGCCAATCGGCCTGGAAGGCCTGGGTATGAACCATGTCCGCCTCATGGGTCTCACAGAAATTCATCTGTCGGCGGTCGTACAACCGTCGGCCGTCCGCCTCCAAACAGTTTCCATCATCGTCGGGAGAATTCACCAATAATGATGTCCCGAGGTCTGTGGACACCGGTGAACCGGCACCGCTGAGTTCGAAAGGAGCGGTATAGTTTTCGCCATCCAGCTCGCCACCGTAGCGGTACTTTTCGAGGTGGGTAAGGTCCGCGCACCAGTGGGTTTCATCAAGATCTGCATCGTCCCAGGCATCGTTGGTCAGGCGGAAGCCCTTGACTTGAGAGGACTTCAAGTCCTCGAAGGTATTCTCAATGTCAAAGGAATTGGGCATCTGCCCGGGTGTCTGTACGCTCCACCTGTCCCATGACATATCAGATCCACCAGCCCAGCCCACATACATGCTGTGGACATTGGGGAACTTGATGTCCAAGAACGCTGCGCGGCCTTCCAAGCCCGTG
>CAWVVG010000114.1:0-9288 GCA_963932775.1 uncultured bacterium | reverse complement strand
ATGGTCGTGGCCTCAGGGTGAGTTGAGCGGTTTCAACAAAGCCGGCGAGGGTCCGGAACATGTGGGAGGTATCGATCCAGCAGGCTCGCATGCAGCCTTCGCAGCTCCCCGCCTCGAGCATTCTTGCGCGCTCATAGAGGGTGGAGTGAAAATAGTCCTCGAAGTTGTCATCAAGAAAATGCATGTGCTCTTGGACGGTTCGATGGCAGATGGTGAACTGTCCGTTCGGAGCCACTGAGAAGTACAGGCGTCCGGCATCGCAGCCCTCAGAAGGGAAGCGTCCGCTCTTGAGAAAGGTGCGGCTCGCTTCCAGGTAGGGGCTGGAATTTAGGATGGGCCAGCCATCTTTCTTCATGGCAATGAGTTCGTCGTAGGCCTTGTCCACTCGGGCGCGTACCGCCGTCGCCGTGTCGGCAGCGTGCAAGCCCATCTCGGGTCGGTATCGAATGAAGCGGGCTTCCCAGTTTTGAACGCCACCCTTTGCGTCGTCGAGCAATTCGATGGGCAAGAAGCTGATCGCAAAACCCACATCCTTGGCAAAGCGCACCAGGTCTGGCAGCTCCTCGAGGTTGAGGTTGCTGACAACACAGTTGAGGGTCGGCATGGCTCCTGCTGTGCCAGCGAGTCGATTCCCGATGTGCGAAATGGTGCTCACCGCCTCATCCCAAGACCCTTCGTGCTCGCAGATGTAGTCAAAGCGTTTGGGGTACAGCGAGTCGAGTGAGATGGAGAAGTTCTTCACCCCATTGTCGATGGCTTTGTCGATGCGGTCTCGGCCCACGCCGATGCCGTTGGTCAGCAGCCGGGTATTGATGCCTTCGTCGACAAAAAACTTCGCGGCTTCCTCGATATGGTCGTAGGCGAAAGGCTCGCCTCCACCGATGGAGCACTGGACTACACCGAGCCTACGCATGCGGGCTGCGACCTGGCTGATCTCGTCGAGACTCAGTTCTTCCTTTTCGTTGCCATATCGCCAAATTCCACACATCTTGCAAGTCAGGTTGCAGCGGTGTGTGATTCCAAAATGCGCATAGACAGGCACCCGTCGAGTGAGGGCCCCCAGTGCGATCCGTTTGTAATTTTCAGCAGTCAGCGAAATGTTCATATCGTAGCCTATTGAATCAACGTACCCTGGAATCACCCACAACATCCAATATTCCGGCACGAACAGCCTCAATCAAATGGCGAACATCCCGACTCTTGAGGTTTGGGTGCACCGGAATGTGCAGCAATTCGGCCATGGCACGGGTGGCATTGGGGCAGGGTCGGCGGTGGGCCTGGAACAGCTCATGGTCACCCAGATCGCTCATGTATCCAGTGGTGGTGTCGACGCCCCGAGAACGAAGGGCCGCATTGAGCCCATCTCGATCTGAACAGTGGACAACGAAGCTCATATAGATGGCCTCAGCGCCTTCTGGGTAGGCGGGTACACCGAGGCCGGGCACGTGTGCCAGCCCCTCATCCAGCGCCCGACCGTTGCGGATTCTAGCACCGTTTAGGGCCTCGATTCGCCTCAGCTGTTTGAGACCAACCGCGGCTTGAATGCCCCTCGAGCGGGCGTGGTCAAGGTAGGACCTGGGGACCTCGTCGTAGGTTCGTTCTGTTTCACCGAAGCGTTCGTGGATTGGATCTTTTCCGAGGGCATTTCCCACCACGATCGCAGGATGGACGGTCCACCAATACAGCCATGGGTGGGTCGCCAAGTACATCGCACATCCGGTGAGCGCTTCCTTGGCGGCTTTCATCGAGGATGCAGGCCCGCTGTGTGCGATGACGGCGCGGATGCGTTCCGCCACCTCGTCGTTGTCGGTAGTGACCATGGCCCCAGAGAGGGTGGTGATGTTCTTTGTAAGCCCAAAGGTGTAGTAGGCATGGTCGCCGATGGACCCAACACGGCGTCCCTTGTACCGAGCACCAGTGGACTGGGCACAGTCTTCGATAACTTCGATGTTGCGCGCTGCAGCGATCTCGTTGATGGCATCCATATCGCATGGGGTGCCGAACAAGTGCGTGGGTATGACGGCCTTGGTTCGGTCGGTGATGGCGGCCTTGAACTCGATGGGGTCGAGCACGTGGGTGTGCAGGCCGATATCGACAAAGACAGGCTTGGCGCCCAACAGCTCGATCATCGCTGGAATGGCGAAATAGGTCAGCCCTGGGACGATGACCTCGTCGCCCTCTCCAACGCCGAGAGCGTCGAGCAAAAGGTACAGGCCATATCGAGCTGATGGGACCATGATGCCGTGTCTTGCTCCGATAAACTGAGCAAATTCGGCTTCAAATTCTTCCACAAGGTCATCGTCTGGACCTTTGCCGACCAGATGCTTGGCGCAGATCCAAGCCTCAGCGGGTGAGAAGCTGGGTGAAAAACGAGGGATTCTTCCGAAGGCCATTGAGTATCTCCGGATGTGTCATACCCTGTGACGGGGTATGAGATGGCCGTTCGAGGTGACTTGTGGCCATTCTTCCCATTCTTGAAGCCCCGCATCCTGCCCTGTCGGCCCGTGCGCGCGACGTGGAGAAGGATGAATTTGGTCCCGAATTGGAGCGACTGGCATCGAATATGGCGGAGACCATGTACGCGGCACCCGGGGTCGGCTTGGCCGCTCCGCAGATTGGGGATGGGCGGAGAGTATTGGTCGCGAACCTTAAAGGTGACGTGGATGTGGACGGCTCCGAAGAATTGATTGTAATGGTCAACCCGGTGATTGTTGAGGGCAGCAAGCGGATGATCCGATGGGAAGAATCGTGTCTGAGTGTTCCGGAGTTTGATCTCAATGTAGACCGACATCACCGCATTCATATGAAGTGGGTCGACGTGACGGGAGCACCACAGCAAGGCTGGTTCGAAGAATTTTCAGCCGTGGTTCTGCAGCATGAGGTCGAGCACCTCGAGGGCGTGACGCTGCTCGACCACTCCAGTCGCCTCAAGCGCGGTCGCTACATTGCCCGCCGCAAGAAGGCGAATCGCAAGGAGGGGTAGCCAATGCGGATCATCTTTATGGGCACGCCGGACTTTGCTGTACCGACCCTCAATGCGCTGGTCGAGGCTGGCCACGAGATCGTTGCTGTGGTGGCTCAGCCCGATCGTCCCAAGGGGCGCGGTCAGAAGATGGTGAGTCCATCCACGGTTGACCGGGCCCGTGAGTTGGGCATTCCGACCAAACAACCCCGGGCGGTTCGGAAGGGCCCGTTCGTGGACTGGATGACAACGGCAGGGGCGGATGTGGCGGTGGTTGTGGCCTATGGCCGCATCCTCATTCCCGCCTTGCTGCAGGCCCCTCGGTTGGGATGCATCAATGTTCACGCGAGCTTGTTGCCCAAATATCGGGGTGCAGCGCCCATCAATTGGGCACTGGTCAACGGTGAAACCGAGTCGGGAGTCTGCACCATGCAGATGGCGGAAGGCCTGGACACCGGCGATGTCTTGCTGAAGGTCCGCACTCCGGTGCCTCCTGATGAGACTGCTGGCGAGCTCTACGGTCGCCTCGCGGCCTTGGGGGCGACCCTGGCGGTGGACACCTTGGCGCAGCTCGAGACCCTTGAGGCCCAACCCCAGGATCACCCAAACCACACCCTCGCCCCGTTGATCGACCGCGCTGCCGCTCAGATCGATTGGACTCAGTCGGCCTCAGATATTCACAACCTGGTGCGGGGATTCAACCCATGGCCCTCCGCCTGGACCCACTTGGGTACCGAGCGTCTTAAGGTCCACCGCACCCGAGTGGTGGATGGGAAAGGTGTTCCAGGAACCGTGATCAGTGCGGGTTCACCGGTGCGGGTTGCTGCTGGAACGGGCGCGGTTGAGCTGGAACAAGTACAGTTGCCAGGAAAGCGGGCCCAGTCTGGGCTCGATCTTATGAATAGTGGGCGTTTGACCGAGGGCATGGTCCTCGGCAAGGAGACTTGAATGGCCATCGTTGCTCCTTCAATTTTGAGCGCAGATTTCGCTCGTTTGGGTGCTGAAATCGAGAGCGTTTCAGCTGCAGAATGGATTCATGTGGACGTGATGGACGGCCGTTTTGTGCCCAACATCACCATCGGCCCGCTGGTCGTGGCGGCACTGCGGCCGCTCACGGACAAGGTGCTGGACTGCCACCTCATGATCGAAGACCCCGACAACTATGTAGAGGACTTCCGAAATGCCGGAGCGGACCTTATCAGTGTGCACGCGGAGGCCTGTCGGCACCTGGATCGCTCGATTCAGGCCATCAAGCAGACAGGAGCCAAGGCGGGTGTGGCCCTCAATCCCCATACTTCCGAGTCTGTGCTCGACTATGTGCTCGAAGAACTCGACCTGGTGTTGGTGATGAGTGTGAACCCGGGCTTCGGTGGCCAGTCGTTGATCGAGCGGGTCTTTCCGAAGATTGAACGGTTGCGGAAGCGGATTGATGCCTTGGGTCTCGACACCTTGATTGAAGTCGATGGCGGCGTGAAGATCCACAACGCTCACCGCTTTACAGATGCGGGAGCCCATGTCTTGGTGAGCGGCTCTGGCGTGTTCGGCGCCGAGGACCGCACCGCGGCCATTCGGGCCCTTCAGAAGGTATGACGGCCAGGCTTCTTGGGGTCGGTGCGCTGTTGCAGGTGTAGGATGGCTTGACGGAGTGTTCATGTTCTACGGACTGGGGTTTGCAGCAATTTTCAGTATGCCCATTCAGGCTGCGGATCTTTCGCTGTCTGGACACCTCAAGGCATTTGAGATGGCGGGGGATGCGACCGAGCTTTCAGGAGTATCGGAGAGTGCATGGGCCACCACGGTGTTCGCTGGAAGGCTGGCCGGCAGTGGTCGGTTTGGGGAGCATGTGCGTGTGGAGCTTCACCCAGCGTTGGTGGTGGGTCAGAAGCTGGGCTCGGGCTGGCTCAGCTCGGGGGTCGGTCGAGAGGCTCCCGAGGCGGTGGACCTCAGCATCAAGGAAGACTCCGAAGACTGGACCCTGACGGCTCGTGTGGATTGGGCGTCGGTGCAGGTGGATGTAGATGGCTTTCGGGCCATCGTGGGGCGCCAAGCCATCAGTCATGGCCAGGGCAAGCTGTTCACGCCTCTGGACTTGGTGACCCCCTACTCTCCGACGACCCTGGATTCCGAATTCAAGCCCGGTGTGGACGCGCTTCGTGCGGAGGTGTTTTTGGGTGAGTCCTTTCGCTTGGATATGACTGCCGCCCACCTGGGCGAGTGGGACTTGGACGGCAGCGGTCTGGTGGGCATGGCCACAGCGACCTTGGGTTCAACCGATCTAAGCCTCTATGGTGCGTCCCTCTATGGAGACCCGGTTGCGGGCGTCAGCTTCTTTGCGCCAGTGGCTGCATTGGGCGTGTATGGCGACCTGGGGGTGACCTTTGAGGATGACTCTCAGTTTCGGGCGGTGCTGGGGGTTGATGTCCGCCCCACACCCACCACAGGACTGAGTGCCGAAATTTACCACCAGACCTTTGGGTTGGATGACTCAGCGGACGGACTGCGGCTTTTGGACATGGAGCGATATCAGCGAGGAGAACTGTGGCTGATCGGTCACAATTATGCAGGCCTAACGGTAGCCCAGGAGCTGGCCCCGCTGTGGATGCTGAGCGGCATGGTGATCACCAATATCAGCGATCCCAGCGGCCTCGCTTCTGTGACGCTGGGGTGGTCGACAACGGAGAACATCAGCCTCGACTTGGGCATCATCAAGGGCCTTGGTGAGCCACCGGACGCCAGTGCCATCTTCCCGGATCTTGGGGTCCGAAGTGAGTTTGGGTTGGTGCCCTGGACCGGAACCTTCGCTGCACGGTTTTACTTTTAATACCAAGACGAGTTATTAATGAGGCACGGGTAACAGCGACCCCTCGCAGCCTCACGGTCGCGGGGGGTTTTTATTTGTGTCAGACTCATAGTCGTGCTGTTCACTCGCCTGCTCGTTCCCATCGATTTCTCAGAGCCCTCCATTGAGGCGCTCCGCTTGGCTGTGACGATTGCAATGAGGGTGGGGGCACGAATCACTGCGCTTTATGTGGACACCGGCGCCCTGCCGAGCCCATCCCCACAGCCCGCAATGCATCGGTTGCTTGCCACCGAGGTTCCATCATCGTTGGTGGTGGACGTGGAGTTCGATAAAGGATCGGCGGCCGATAGAATCAATCATCATGCGAAGACTGGCCAGCACGATCTGGTTGTGATGGGAACCAATGGCAAGACTGGGCTGGAGCGAGTGGTTCTCGGCAGTGTCGCGGAGACGGTCGTTCGAACCTGTTCGGTTCCCGTCTTGGTGACCCACAATCGGGATCAGTCAGAAACCAGTCCATAGATTCGCTCATGGCATGGGGTGGAGATATTCATGGCCCTGTACCGAGGACCTCCACCATGTCTGACACTCAACGCATTCAGTCCTTTTCTGAATTCTGGCTCTACTACATCGGTGAGCATCGCAATCCCTTGTGTCGTGTGCTGCACTTCATAGGCACGGGCACATTTATTGGCGTGTTGGTGTGGTCGCTGGTCATGAGTCCAGTCCGAATGGGCACCTGCTTTGCTGCGGGACTGCTTGTGGCCTTTCTTGCCCGCCACATTGAATCGGAACGGATGGCGGGCCCGGAAGCCCTGTCCATCGTGATCTTGTGGGTGGTCGGGAGTCCCCTGGTGGCAGGTGGAATCTTTGTGGCGTATCTCTTTGCCTGGGTTGGTCACTTCAAGGTGGAGCACAACCGGCCGGCGACTTTTCAGTATCCACTGTGGTCGTTGTTTGGGGATTTCCGAATGGTGGGAACGATGCTCACAGGAAGGCTTTGGTCGGGTGACCCTGTGGTGGCGAGCTGAAGTCGATCACACCGCGCTGCGAATGGTTCTTTGAGCGGTAGCCTTCGGCGGTAGGGGGGTTAGACCTGCGCCACGATGTGTGGATTTGTTGGCTTGATCGGAACCGCTGCTGTGGCACCCCAACTGGTGCTCGGACTGCAGTCAATTCAACATCGGGGCCAAGATGCCGCCGGAGCTGCCACCTTTGACGGGAAGCGCTGGCACCTGACAAAGGATCTCGGCATGGTCTCGAGTGTTCTGACCGAAGACCGGATTTCAGGGATGACGGGAACGGCTGGCATCGCCCACGTCCGCTACCCAACGGCCGGAACAATCTCTACTCAGCAAGCAGCCCAGCCATTTCTGACACGGCAACCCGGCATTCTGCTGGCTCACAATGGAAACCTAACCAACACCGCAGAGATCACTGAGGCGCTGCTGCAACAAGGCACCCATGTATTGACCGGCTGCGATGCCGAGCCCTTGCTGTTGGTTTTCGCCGAAGAGTTGCGGGCAATCCGTCCAGCCCAACACACCACCGATGATGTGGCCAAGGCGGTACAGGCCGTCTATCGGCGAGTACGGGGTGCTTATTCTGTTGTCGCGGTACTCGAGGTAGATGGAGCTCCCACGCTGGTGGCCTTCAGGGACCCCCACGGCATCCGGCCCGGCTGCTATGGGCGTCGTGAAGACGGTGCATGGATGGTGGCCAGCGAGTCGGTTGCACTCGATGTGCTCGATTTCGAGAAGGTGGACGATCTGCCACCTGGAGAAGTGTTGCTCTTTCGCCCGTCTGCCGAGCCCGTACGTCGAAGTGTGGTCCCTGCCGTCCCGAGACCGTGTGTATTTGAGCGCATCTACTTTGCGCGCCCGGATTCCCAGATGGAGGACGGTCGTGTAAACCGTTCTCGATGGCGCATGGGTCGTATGCTCGCTCGAGAGTGGTCCACCAAAGGCTTTGAGGCCGATGTGGTGGTTGCCGTTCCGGACACTTCCCGGCCGGCCGCGATGGCCATGGCGGAAGAGCTCGGAGTTCCCCACCGAGAAGGCTTCATCAAGAATCGCTATTCAGGTCGGACGTTCATCATGCCCGATGCGGCCTCTCGGAAAGCTGCGCTGCGGCTGAAGCTGAACCCGATCCGCGAGATGTTTGAAAACAAGCGTGTCCTCTTGGTCGATGACTCGATTGTGCGTGGAACGACGATGGGGCGCATCGTTGAGATGCTGCGAGGCCTCAATCCATCCGAATTGCATGTGGCCATCTTTTCTCCACCCGTCCTGAATCCTTGTTTTTATGGCATCGACATGCCTTCCCCGTCCGAGCTGGTAGCAGCCCAGTTTGACTCGAGCGAAGTAGAGCTTGCCCTGGCCAAACAGTTTGGCGCCGACTCGGTGACCTTCCTTTCCATCGACGGCTTGAAAAAAGTGATGGGAAATGAAATTTGCGCGGCCTGCTTTGATGGCAAGTACCAGGTCCCTGTTTCGGAGTCCGAGATTGCCTTTATCAACGGGCAGCGTCGCTGAGCATCCGGTCATTGGTGGTCGACTATCCCATCTCTTTAGGGGTTTGGATGGGTCCGGTTCAGTCGTCGAGCATCCTCCTCTGGGGCTTGTACGGCGAGCACAGGGTTTGTCTCCGGTTACCTTGGGCTCACGGAGGTTGAGAATGAAGTTTTTTCACGTGACTTTGGGCTTATTTGCAGTGGGCTGCGTTGCTGAGAAGGAGGAAGATGCCCGCTGCATAGGCGAGACCATCATCTGCACCATCGCTGGAACCGGCGATCAGGGCTACAACCACCAAAATCAGTCGGCTTTGGATACGGATCTCAACTTTCCAAATGCCCTGGACTTTGATGGCAATGGCGACTTGCTGATCAACGACTCCCGGAACTTCCTGATCCGCCGAGTCGAGGGCGAGGACCTCATCAGCGCTGTGGGCAAGGTTGCAAATACCTATGCCCAGACCGGGCCCGCTTTGCAGAGCCCACTGTTCACAGTATCCGACATCACTGTGGGCCCAGATGGCCTGCTGTACATCGTAGAGGGCCAGGGACACCAAGTATCCGTGGTGGACCTCGACTCGAGCGAACTCACTGTGATCGCTGGAATCCAAGGGATTTCGACGGGCTTTAATGAGGGAGAAGTTCCCATCGCAGAAGCTGAATTCGACACCCTCTCTGGGGTAGCGGTGGGCGATGATGGGACCATCTATGTGGCTGATTCTGGGATAAATATTGTGCGCGCCATCACGACGGATGACACGGTCATCACGGTTGCTGGAGCCGATGCGGAGGGCTTCCCACTGCTGGATGAAGCGGACCCCAACCGCCTCGAATCACCTCAGAAGCTGGCATTTTATGATGGCACTCTGTACATCGCTGACTCTGCTCGTCATCGCATTGTATCGGTCGACTTGGACACCGGTGAGTTGACCAATGTTGTCGGAGCGACCGACATTCGCGGTTACATGGGCGACCAATATGAGGCTGTATCCGCTCAACTGGCGGAGCCGTATG
>CAWVVG010000113.1:0-9380 GCA_963932775.1 uncultured bacterium | reverse complement strand
TGACAACGACTGCGACGGCGTCGTAGACAGTGGTGCTGTGGACGGCGATACCTACTACCGAGATGCCGATGCCGATGGTTTTGGTACAACGACCACCACGATCGTCGCTTGCTCTTTGCCCTCAGGCTACGTCGCCGACGCGACGGATTGCTTGGACTCCGACTATTGGGTGAACCCAGATGGGGTCGAGCTCTGCAATGGCATCGACGATGATTGCAATGGTGCGGTCGACGATTCGTTTGAGAGTCTACCTTGGTTCCAAGATGCGGATGGAGATGGCAGGGGCAACCCTCTCGCTGCCATCACTGCTTGCTTTCCCCCTTCTGGCTACGTCATAGACTCCAATGACTGCGACGACGAGGATTCAACGATTCACGGAGACATGCTTGAGCTCTGTGACGAGAAGGACAACGACTGCGATGGTGTAGTCGATGAGGAACTTTCCGACCTGACGTTCTATCGGGACCTCGATGGCGACGGATATGGCACGGGCTTGGACGTACTCACCGCGTGTGCACCGGTCGATGGCTACGTTTCGGAGGGCACTGACTGCAATGATTCGGACGATAGCATTCGTCCCGGTCGCACTGAAGACTGCAATGGCATTGACGACAACTGTGATGCGACGATCGACGAGGGTTGGCCAGTCTACGATTTCTACGCGGACCTCGATGGCGATGGATTTGGCGCGGGGGAGGCAGTGGGCGCATGCGCTGAGCCAGACGGCCATGTGATCGCCGACACCGATTGTGATGACACCGATGCGTTGGTCAATCCGTCGATCTACGCGGACTGTGAAGACGGTCGAGACGACGACTGTGACGGCGAGATCGACGAAGGGCCGGACTCAACCTTCTACCGAGATTTCGATGGCGATGGTTTTGGAGATGCGGACGATACGATCTCAGACTGTGCACCCCCGGATGGCTGGGTGTGGGATGACACCGATTGTGATGACACCTCGATAGAGGTACACCCCGAGCACCGAGAAGATTGCGACGATGTGATCGACAACGACTGCGATGGTTTGGGCGATGACGAAGACGTCGACTGCGATTGTCCAGACCACGGCTACGTGGAAGATGAGGATTTGGGCACGGAAACAGGAGACGCGGTGGCCTCAGGAAGCACCGCTTCTGACGACGATTCGTATACCTATGGCGAGTGCGGTGGGACCGGCGGGAAGGACCGAATCTATCGGTTCGAGGCTCCAGGCGATGGCTGCTACACCTTTGATACGAACACCAGTAGCTACGACACCCTGCTCCGGGTTCTCGATGCCTGCGAGGGCGACAGTCTCGATTGCGATGATGATGGCGGTGACAGTACTCGCTCATTGATCACGATGGGCATGGAAGAAGGGCAGCAGGTGTTTGTAGTGGTGGACGGATACTCGTCCTCTAGTGCGGGCGACTTCGTGCTCAACATCAACTTCGAGGGGGCTGGGGAAGCATCATACGACACGGATCTCGGTGAGGATGTGGGTGATGCCGTCGCTACGGGATCGAATTCTGGAGAGCCCAATGACTTTGAAGGCAGTTGTGGTGGGTCCGGGGGACCTGACGTAGCATTCCTGTGGGAAGCTCCCGATAGTGGCTGCTACAATTTCAACACCATGGGCAGCAGCTTTGACACCGTGCTTCGCTTGGTTGCTGTGGACAGCGCCGGATGTGGGGGTAGCTCGGAGCTTGCCTGCAATGATGATGGTGGCGGCAGCCTCACTTCGATGTTCGAATACACAGTGACCGCGGGTACCCGGTACGTCGTAGTCGTCGACGGGTTCTCGTCTGGTTCCGTGGGAACCTACACCCTGGCCATCAACGAGTGCTGATTTTTACCCTTGGGCTGCAGGCCGATTAAGGGGCCTCATGCGTTGGTCCTCAGTACTCTCGACCCAAACCGACCCACAAGTGGCCGTGTCGGTCGTGTCAGAGGCCATACAGAAAGAGTTGTTGGGCGCAGGTGTTGACTTGCTCCTCGTTTTCGCCTGTGGGCACAGTGAGGCGTCCTGGGACGTGTTTTTATCCCGCCTTCGGGAGAACTTTCCTGAGTCCACCGTGCTCGGTTGCAGCGCTGGTGGGGTTGTTGGTGGCGGCCGTGAGGTCGAGGGTGAGACTTCCTTATCGGTCACGGCAGCATCTCTGCCCGATGTGGCTGTGGTGGGTTTTCACTATGACAATGACTCCACTGCATCTGTGGATGAAGCGGCCCATTGGTGGCACACCCACCTGGACCTCGAGCCCGAACATCAGCCTACATTTCTTGTGATATCCGACCCCTTTACCTGCGACCCAACCAAGCTGGTGAATGGGCTGGATCGGGCTTTTCCCGGCCAGGTCAAGCTGGGTGGACTGGCCAGCGGTGGCACGGAGGCGGGTGAACACATCTTGGTGCTGGACGATCGCGTCATTCGTACGGGCGCGGTCGGGGTCGCACTGTACGGAGACATTGAGGTTGATTCAGTAGTAGCCCAGGGGTGTCGACCCGTGGGCGCACCCATGGTCATTACTGGGGCCGATAAAAACTTTTTGTTGGAACTGTCTGGGCGACCCGCTCTGGAACAGTTGGAGCGCATCTTCAGTGAGCTTGATGAGGGTGATCAGGCCCTCTTTCGTGACTTGCCCATGGTCGGGCTGGGAATGGAAAAAGGGCGTGGCACATACCGGCAGGGCGACTTCTTGATTCGCCACCTGATGGGCATGGATCGCAGCAAGGGAATCCTTGCAGTGGGCGCTTGGCTAGAAGAGGGGCAGGTGGTTCAGTTCCATGTGCGCGATGCTGAGAGCTCCCGTCATGATTTAGAGGAACTGCTGACCCAGCATGCCCGTTCAAGCCCGGTGGGTCAGACCGAAGGCGCTTTGTTGTTTAGCTGTCTGGGCAGAGGGCGCAATTTCTTCGGCGTGCCGGACCACGACAGCGGTATGGCTACGCGGTATCTCGGGGGTGTTGCCATTGGCGGGTTTTTCTGTTCGGGTGAAATCGGACCGGTGAACGGTCAGACATGGGTCCACGGGTACACCAGTGTCATTGGCATCTTCCGTTCCAAGGGATGGAGCTGAGGGTTTATTACTCGGCTGCCAGCCATTCATCGCTCACCCAAGCATCGCCGGTGTGGAGATAAGTGGCCCCAAAGCCCGATAGCACCAGGTCTCCGATGCCATCCCCACTGAGGTCTCCGCTTGCACTGCCCAAGCCTATGGCACCTTCAACCCTTGTTCCCTCGAAGCGATGGTCTGGGGCGACGACTCCGGAATCAAGGGTGCCGAAGAAGAGAGAAATCATTCCTCCTAGAATATGGGAGTCACTGTTGAAGTAGTCGTTGACCAGCAAGTCAGCTCGCCCATCGCCGTCGATGTCATCACATCGGAGCACGATGATCTCTCCCGATGTGGGAAGTTCAGTGGTCCACGATGGGTTGATTTCATCCGAAGAGAGGTCCATTACGTGGACCTTGTCGACTTCTCCGTCTGTTCCAGGGACAAAGGCCTCAGTGTAAGCCAGGTCGATCGCACCGTCTCCTGTGAGGTCGGCAGCGCACAAGCCGTCACCGACAACGGCGTGGAGGGGAGCTGAAAGGGTCAGGTCTGGAACAGTGGCCAAAGTCGAAGTCGAAATTGGTCCATGTCGAATGGCCAGCGTGTCCCCAGTGGAGACAATCAGATCTGCCTGGCCATCGCCATTGACATCATGGACGGCCGGGATCATGTTCTCTGTTCGCCCAGGAGTGTGCAGGATGGTGAGGTCATCCAGCATGACATCCTCCAGCGGATTTCCCCAGATGACCAAGGAGCTCTCCCCGCTTGTGATTACGACATCCGGCTGACCATCCCCAGTTAGGTCGCCGGAAGGCAGACCCCGAGCTCCCCAGGTGGTACTGACTGAACTGGATGTCAGTGCTGCGTCGGGATCCCTGGAGTCCAAGTCAAGCCAATCGGGCCCAAGAAAGAGGCCCACAGAGTTTATGACTTCCCCGGAGACGAGGTTGGTTTCGGCTGCACTGATCAAGAGGTCAGGGTGTCCGTCTCCATTGAAGTCGACATCTCCTTCTAGGGCCGAGCCGAAGGCCATGTGCGTGGCTGTGTCTGGGTCGTCACTGGGCGCACTGAACTCGATCGTAAGATCTGGGTCGAGCTCACCACTGGAAATGGGGCCGGCGAAAAACAGGGCTTCGCTGTTCGCGATGTCAAAGGCCAGCAGGTCGTTTGTTCCGTCTCCATTCATGTCTGAAATGTGCATTGACGCGATGATAGAGCCCTCGCCAAGACTGAGGCTCCACCCGTCCTCTGCGGCGACCACCGAGTTGCAGTGACTGTCGATGTGGCCATCACAGTCCATGTCTGAGCCGTCACATTCATCGACGGCATCGGGGTTTTTATCCTCGTCCTCGTCGTCGCAGTCACCGTCCCGATCCGACCAGCCTTCTGGTGTCACACACCGGATCAGTTCGCTGGATTCATGTCCCCAGCCGTCCGCATCGATGTCCTCATAGACTGCGTACCCGTCGGGCGTTTCTCCATTGTCGGTACCGCCGTCGCAGTCGTTGTCTACACCATCGCAGACTTCAACAGCATCGGGGTTTGTCTCCCCATCCTCATCGTCGCAGTCGCCATTGTTGTTCACTTCATCGCTTAAACCTGAACACCCGAACCCGCGCGGTGGCCCTGCACCAAAACCATCTCCGTCACTGTCCCGAAACCAGTTGCTGGCATCGATGGATGCATCGTCGTCCACCAGTCCGTCGCAGTTGTTGTCGACTCCGTCGCACCGCTCCTCCTGGCTGGGTGAGATTTCTCCGCTGGCATCATCACAGTCCTCGCTGTTGTCCACCCAGCCGTCTTCTGCACCGCACAAGGCATCCGGACGGTCTGGATTGCCAAACCCGTCGCCGTCGAGGTCTTCCCAGAACGTCTCTTTGGCATCGGCTTCGCAGTCAATAACCGACTCCTCACCGGAGTCTTCGGCTTTTGCAGCGCCATTTCCCGTTGTGGTTGGGGAACAGGCAGTGAGCCAGAGTGTCGAGAGAAGTAGGTGTTGACGGGTCATTAGTTTTGTGGTCTTAGATGTAATTTTAGATGCTTTTATATCGTACGCTTGCATAGATTATCATGCCTGTGTACTCTCTTGTCATGTCAACACTAAAAAATGCGAAGCCATTTCTCAAATGGGCCGGCGGAAAACGCCAGCTTCTCTCTCACCTGAGAGAGCGAGTCCCCACGGGGCATGGGTCTTATCACGAGCCCTTTATTGGGGGCGGCGCCCTGTTCTTCGACATTGCGCCCGAGCGAGCGGTCATTGCGGACTTCAATCTCCGCTTGGTGCGAACCTACACTGCGGTGCGAGACCACACTGAGGCTGTGATCGACCTGCTCTCAACCTACCCGAACGAGAAGCCATTTTATCTCGATATGCGTGCCCGAGATATCGATAAAGAATCGGACGAGGAGGTCGCAGCCTGGATGATTTTCTTGAACCGAACAGGGTTTAATGGGCTGTATCGGGTCAATCAAAAAGGTGGGTTTAACGTTCCGTTTGGAAGATATAAGAAACCAAACATCTGCAATAGTGAGAACCTCCGAGCTGCAGCCAAGCGTCTTGCTGGTGTCGAGATTCTTCACGCGGACTTTCGCTCAGTCGAGGATCGTGTCGAGGAAGGAGACTTTGTCTACTTCGACCCACCTTATGTTCCGGCCTCAAACACGGCATCGTTTACCGCCTACACCAAGAATGGATTTGGTCTGGCCGACCAATCAGAGTTGCGGGACCTCGCCCGACGATTGAAGGAAAAGGGAGTGTCGGTACTGTTGTCCAACTCGTCCGTCCCCGAAGTCCACGCGTTGTACGCCGAAGGATTTGAGAAAATCGAGATCTTCGCCAACCGCGCGATCAACTGCAACGCGGCAAAGCGGGGCAAGGTGGCAGAGGCCTTAATCTGGTAGCCGCCTGGAGTGACCGTTCCCGTTTTTCGGTGCTCTATTCGCGGTCGTTAACCAAGCCTATTGGTGAACTTGCAACTTCTTTCCGGAGGTGCGGAATTCCTCATCGGCTTGGGTCACATTTGCCTGGGGTCGCACCAAGTCACCGCTCGTGAGCTTGAAGGTTCCTGCCAGCCAGCTCATCACCAACGATTCCAGGTAGGGTGAACGGGTCAGCATCTTGGTGCCATGCCCCCCTTCTGGAAGCAGCTCGTAGTGGACCTGCCCCTTGGCAACGCTCTCGAGCGCTTCCGCTGAACGGGGAGCAAAACGGTCATCTTCCGCAGCGACGATCAGTACGGGGCGGTTTCCATAGGTCTTGAGGGCTCCACCACTTTTGACACCCTTGTAGTTGAGGCCAGGGCTCAGGAGAACCAGGTTTACAATGCTCGGGTCCTCGGCTCCCAGGTGGGCGCAAAGGTTGGCGCCGATGGATGCACCGACACAGCTCACTTCAGTGATGCCACGGCCGCGCAGCCAGGACACGCCTGCCTTGAGATCCGCAACCATTGCTGGGTAGTCGCTGGGGTCCAGGGTGGTATTTGCCTTGGCACTTTTTCCATGGCCGCGGAGATCCACCGCTATCGTAGACATCTTGGTCGTTTGAAGGCGCTTGGACAAGTACGCCCAGTCGGTGCTGTCTCGGCCCATCATGTGGGCCATTACGACACCCTTGGTGGCACCGGAGACCTCGGAAACGACTGCATGGACGGGGCTGCCATCGGCTGCCCTAAGGCTCACTTCAGTGCCTGCCGAAGCGGCATTCAAGAACAATAAAAGTAGTGTGGTCTGCATGCGTTCCTTGTCTGGTAAGCACTATACATGTGGGGTTCGGTGGACAGCTATGGACGCAGAGCATTTAACGCACAAAGGAAATCCTCTAGATGAATGCCGTATGCGTCGGACGCCTCAGAGATCTTTTCATCGAAGCGAACCGAACAGCCTGAACAAGATGGCAGGTGGAATTGCTGAAACACTTTGGGAGCTTTGGGGTGGTTGTTCCAGGCCTCATCAATGGTCATCTCGGCGGTAAATACAGATTGAACTTGCGGTTTATGGGTGGGTTTTGGCCCAGAACCGGATCTGGAAAGCGCACGTTTTAGTATGTTTCGGAGCCGTCTCATGGGTGAGTCCTTATCCTCTCTGGAGGTCCTTGGTTTGACATGCTTTCCTTCCGAGATAGACGAACGGCCTGCCCACTGAATGGGCTGTTCTTTGAATGGACTGTATGGTTGACGACCGACGTTTTATGGACCTGGCGCTGGCGCAAGCCGCCGCCGCGGCTGAGATAGGCGAAGTGCCTGTTGGTGCCGTAGTGGTTTACGACGGTAAAGTTATCAGCCAGGCACACAATCGAAGGGAATTGGATGCCGACCCCACGGCCCACGCAGAGCTGATAGCTATGCGTGATGCGGCCAAAGAGATTGGGGATTGGCGGCTCGAGGAATGTACGGTGTACGTGACCCTCGAACCTTGCGCTATGTGCGCTGGCCTGATGGTCAACGCAAGGGTCAAGCGATGCGTTTACGCAGCAGCAGACCCTCGTGGGGGATTTCTGGGAACCTTGGGAGACCTCTCTAGCCATCCGGTGTTGAACCACCGCTTTGAGGTCACCGCAGGGATCCGGTCGGAGGAAGCAGCCGAGACGCTGCGTGCCTTTTTCCGGAAAGTGCGGAAAAAGAAGTGATCTTTTGGAGGGGTGGCCGAGTGGACGAAGGCGGTGGATTCGAAATCCATTGTAGGGAAACCTACCGCGGGTTCGAATCCCGCCTCCTCCGCCACTTCGGTGCCAAATACAGTCTGAAATGTTTTAGGAGGGATGACCGAGTGGCCGAAGGTGCTCGCTTGGAAAGCGAGTGTAGGGAAACCTACCGTGGGTTCGAATCCCACTCTCTCCGCCATTTGCGCCATAGTGCGCGGCCCAAGGTGGTGGTCGGGTCCTCGTAGTCGGAGATCCGTGAACTCCGCCAGGACCGGAAGGTAGCAACGGTGTCGGTCTCTCCGAGGTATGGGGGTGCCCGGCCATCACCTGGGGTCTCATATTCAGTTACGGGAGAGCCATGACATATCAGGCAATCGCCCGAAAGTGGCGCCCCACAACATTCGATGAAATCGCCGGTCAGACCCATGTCACCCGGACGCTTCGCAATGCGATCAAGCTGGGTCGGGTTCATCATGCATTCTTGTTCTCTGGCCCGAGAGGGGTCGGTAAGACTACCGCAGCCCGGGCACTGGCCCGTGCGCTCAATTGCGTGCAGGGTCCAACCCCTGATCCATGTGGTGAGTGTGCCAGCTGTACCGAGATTCTTGCGGGCTCAAGTCCGGATGTGATCGAGGTGGATGGTGCCTCCAACAATTCAGTGGACGACATCCGCGACCTTCGAGAGTCCGTCCGGTACATGCCGGTGCATGGTCGCTCCAAGGTTTACATCGTGGATGAGGTTCACATGTTGTCCAAGGGTGCATTCAATGCACTCTTGAAGACCCTGGAGGAGCCTCCTCCCAACGTGGTCTTTATGTTTGCGACCACTGAGCCGCAGCGCATTCCAGACACGATTCTGTCTCGAGTTCAGCGGTTTGATTTCAAGCGCATCTCTCCAGATGTTGTCATCGCTCGCCTGAGCCACATCGCCAAGGCTGAGGGTGTAGACATTGGAGAAGATGCCCTGCGTTTGATTGCACGGGGTGGTGAGGGGTCCATGCGGGACTCTCAGAGTCTGCTTGACCAGGTGATTAGCTTCGCGGGTGAGGCGCCGACACTGGAGCAGGTTGCCGATATCTTGGGCTTGGTGGATCGCAAGCTGCTCTATCAGATGCTCGAGGGTATTTTGGTCGCCAATGCTGACGCGTGCTTGAGCGCGGTCGAAGCGGTCTATGGCTATGGCTATGAGCTCTCGGAGTTCACGTCAGAGATGCTGACTCTCATTCGGAATGCCACTTTGGTGGGGCTGAGTCCAAGATCCAAGGATTACCTCGATGTGCCGATGGACGAGCGTGAGCGCTTAGAGTCCTTGGTTCAGAGCAGCTCGACCGACATCTTAGTGCGTGCATTTCATGTCATGCTCGATGTCCATGATCAGGTGGCTCGCTCGAGTCGGCCACGCTTGGTTCTGGAGATGGCCGTGGCTCGCCTGGTGAGCATTCGCCCAGCTCAGCCAATCGACAAGTTGTTGCACCGTCTCGATGATCTGGAACAACGGATTCGTGCCGCCGGTGGGGTCACTCTCCCCGCTGAGCGAGTTGGGAATCTCAGAGAATCGAATGATGACAAGGAGCCATCTCCGGTAGTTGAGGCAACGGCATCGCACACTTTACAAGCAGTAACTGAGCCAGAGGTGGTGGAGGCCGCACCCGCGCCCGCGCCTGAGCCCGAGGTGGTGGAGACCGCTCCCGCTCCCGTACCGGAGC
>CAWVVG010000112.1:0-9460 GCA_963932775.1 uncultured bacterium | reverse complement strand
TCACATTCGCCCCGGAGTCAATCGAACCGTGGCCCACCGAGCTGGGGTGGAGACGGTGGCAGCAGCGGTGGAGTGGCTGGGCGACAAAGAGATGGACCAGGCCGTGTTCATGTGGGTCCACCTATTTGACCCCCACCGGCCCTGGGCTCCATCTGGAGACCCTTCTCAGTCCGACTACCAAGCCGCGATCGCCAAGGCCGATGCTGCCACCGCCACGCTGATCAATGCTTTTCGAGCCAGAGGAACCTTCGAGTCGTCCATTTTAGTGCTCGCCAGCGACCATGGAGAAGGGCTGGGCGAACACGGCGAACAGACCCACGGGTATTTCGCTTATGACAGCACAATTCGGGTCCCCATGCTCATGCGCATCGGACCCGGAAATGCCGTCGCCCCAACTAGAGGCATCGAAGTCGGCGGTATGGCATCCCTGCTCGACGTGAGTCCGACGGTCCTGGCAGCGGCTGGACTCGAGCCGATGACCACCGAAGGCTTGGACCTAAGCGAAGCCCTATCTGGCCAGCCAATCCCCCCACGCGCGCTCAGCGTAGAAGCGATGACCCCCGCGCTGGACTTCGATGCCGCCCCCATTTTCGGCGTGTATGACGCCCACAAACAGGTCTGGTATGACTCGCCATTGCCCGAACGCTACCGGATCGATTCGGACCCAAAGCAACTGGTCAACCGATACCTGCCAGCGGACAAAGCCAAGGCCACGGACACCTTCAACCAGTTTCCCCGAAGATGGCCCCAGACCTCCGACCCCATGGCCCTCTCGGAGCAAGACCGGGAGGCCCTTGAGGCCCTCGGCTACATCACCCGACCCGAGATCCCAACATCGGTGAGCACCGTAGACGCAAAGGACCGCGTCGGATTGTTCAATCTGCTTACCAACACCCCGGAAGGGTCCGCAATGGACCTGCTGGAACAGGCGGAGTCCATGACGGACGCCCACGGCCCGGTACCCGCATTGATGCTGTTCAGGGCCGACCTACTCGATGCACTGGGTCGATCCCTCGATGCCCTTGAGGTGGTCCGAACGGCCGCCATGGCCCATCCCTCGGATCGCGACCTGAACGGCGAATTTCTTAAGCGCGAGGAAGAACGCACCCACCTCCAGCAGATGTCTGTGGCCATCCGCCGGGAGCTCCAGGAGAATCCGTCCAATGACGAGGCACAGCGAGACCTGGCGATCACACTTCACCGTTTGCAGCGATTTCGCGAAGCCGAGCAACTGTACCGACAACTGCTCGAGGCGCATCCAGCCAACGATGAATTCAGAGTGGACCTCGCTCGAATGTTTGCATCTCAAGCCCGGTACGACACAGCACTCAGCACTCTCGCCCCCGCGCTGCGTCGACCCAAGCACGACCCCTCCGTGGACTGCCTTGCCGGTAAACTTATGAGTCGAGGCAAAGACAGAGATGAGGCAGCTGCCGTCCTGCTCAGTCGGTGTGAGTGAGCCTCGACACGCCTAAAGTGACCGTTGACTTCGGTCCTTCAAAGACAAAAGTGACGGCTGACTCCGATCCTTCAGGGACAAAATTGGCTCTTTGATTGGCCACTCAACGCCAATACTCGGGTCATCCCAAGCCAGCCCATCCTGCTCCAACGGCAGGTAGGCAGTCGTACAGCGATAGTGCACCGTAGCCGGTCCGGCCGTCACGCAGAAGCCGTGTGCAAATCCAGGTGGCACCCACAGCTGACGGGGCTGATTCGCGGTGAGTGTCACGCCCACCCATTGCCCATGAGTACGCGACCCCGGGCGAATGTCCACCGCCACGTCAAAAATGGACCCGGCCATCACGCTGACCAGCTTTCCCTGGGGGGCGGTCCGCTGAAAATGTAGCCCCCGCAGTACCCCCGTGACCGACACAGAGACATTATCCTGAACAAATGGGCCAATGCCATGGGCCTCCCAGGATTCGGCATCCCATGCACGGGTAAACGTGCCCCGTTCGTCCTGAAATGACTCCAGTTCGACGATCATTAAATCAGGAATTTTGGTCGAAACCATCCGCACATAGGACTCCTCGTAGACACAAATACTATCTCGCCCTCGAACTTCAGGAAAACCGTTCGATGAGTTTGGCAGGAGGTCTACCTTGAAGATTCGCATTCAAACCACCATCGGTATTCAGAGTCGAAGAGGCGTACATTTCGGTACTTCAGACTGGATCAAGGGTCACACGGTTCAACTCAGAAGCCCGGTACCGCTCCAGTGCGATGAACAGGTGACCCTCAAGATTGAGCTACCGGAGACCGGAGACTGGGTGCTGGCGGAAGCAAAAGTGATGCGAACCGCACCGTCGACCCGAGACGAAACTACCCGTATTCTTGCCCGCATTGAATCCATGGGGCCGGAGCATGAGGCGCGATTGCAGACTTTTGTGACCTCCGCACAAAGGGTGCCAAAGCCCAGAAAAATAGAAGCCAGCCCCATCTCCTTGCACGAGCCAACGATCGCCCTGTCTACGGATGGGCGCAACCTGACGGCCAAGTGGTCCGATCCCCGTGCCTTTCGGCGGGACTGGGCCCTTCACTTAAGCCGGGGACGGCTGCCTGCATCTGGACGCCCGCCCCACCGCAGGGCATTTATGATGCGCATCTTGATGCCCGATGGTTTCGCCACCACATTCTCCGCAGAAATCGGCGAGACCCTCAACAATGGTTGGTTGGTCCGGTTCCTTGTGCCGCACGAGGCCTTCTCTCGGATGAGCTCCTACGCAGAACAGGGCCAGCGACAGGTGGTCTAAGCCGCTCCGTCGGTTAGCTGTCCCCTCTCTACACCAGGGGGAACCGTGACCAACAAGCCCACGATCATCTACACACAGACCGACGAGGCCCCAGCCCTCGCGACCTATTCATTCCTGCCGATCGTTCAGGCCTTCACTGGGACCTCAGGAATCGACATCGAATCCCGGGACATCTCACTGGCCAAGCGAATCCTCGCAGGCATGGCAAATGTTCTGCCCGATGAGCAGCGGGTAAGCGATGCCCTTGCTGAGCTCGGCACCTTGGCCAAGCTGCCCGAAGCAAACATCATCAAATTGCCCAACATCTCGGCCTCAGTACCCCAACTGAAAGCGGCCATCGCGGAACTTCAAGCCAAAGGGTACGACCTCCCCGACTACCCCGATGAGCCACAGACCGACCTCGAACATGAAACCCTCGCGACGTACAACAAGATCAAAGGTTCAGCGGTGAACCCCGTCCTTAGAGAAGGCAACTCCGATCGCCGCGCTCCGAAAGCCGTAAAAGAATACGCCCGCGCCAACCCCCACTCCATGGGCGCATGGTCCAGTGATTCGGCCACCCATGTTGCAACGATGAGCGAAGGCGACTTCTGCGCCAATGAACAGTCTGTGACCCTCGAAGAGGACACCACGCTGCGCATCGAACACGTGACCGAAGATGGCTCGGTCAACATCCTAAAGGGGAACCTTGCAGGCATCGAAGGCGAGATTATCGATGGCACCTTCCTGAGTAAATCAGCATTGCTCAAATTCTTGGCCCATCAGCTTGAAGATGCCCGAACCACCGGTGTTCTGTTCAGTCTGCACATGAAGGCCACCATGATGAAGGTCTCCGATCCCATCATCTTCGGCCATGCGGTCCGCTTGTTCTTCCGGGAGGTGTTCACCAAACATGGCGCGCTGCTCGACGACATCGGTGTCGATGTGAGCAATGGTTTCGGCGACCTCATCGACAAGCTCGGTGAGCTCACTGAGTCACAGCGCACAGCCATCGAGGCAGACATCGCCGCAGTCTACGAGCGAGGCCCAGCACTAGCGATGGTCAACTCAGACAAGGGCATCACAAACCTCCATGTACCTTCTGACATCATCATCGATGCATCCATGCCAGCCATGCTGCGCACAAGCGGCTGCATGTGGAACGCAGAAGGCAAGCTCCAAGACACCAAAGCGGTCATTCCAGACTCGAGCTACGCCGGTATCTACCAGGCAGTGATCGACGACTGCATAGCCCACGGCGCCCTCGATCCCGTCACCATGGGCAGCGTCTCAAATGTGGGCCTGATGGCACAGAAGGCCGAGGAGTATGGCAGCCACGACAAGACCTTCGAGCTCTCCGCACCGGGTACAGTCCGTGTCGTTGATGGCAACGACCGCGTGCTCATGAGCCATACGGTCGATACTGGCGACATCTGGCGCATGTGCACCGTCAAGGATGCGCCCATACAAGACTGGGTCAAGCTCGCCGTGACCCGAGCGCGTGCGACGGGTGTCCCCGCTGTGTTCTGGCTCGACGCCAATCGAGCCCATGATGCGCAGCTCATCGAGAAGGTGGGTCGGTATCTTCCCAGCCACAACACCGACGGACTCGAGTTCCCAATCCTGTCGCCCATTAAGGCCACTCAGCTCTCGCTCGAGCGAATCCGAAAGGGGCTGGACACCGTGTCCGTGACGGGAAATGTGCTGCGGGATTATCTCACTGACCTGTTTCCCATCCTCGAGGTTGGCACCTCTGCCAAGATGCTTTCCATTGTGCCGCTCATGAATGGCGGTGGGTTGTTCGAGACGGGTGCTGGCGGATCGGCACCAAAGCACGTGCAACAGTTTGAAACAGAGGGTCACCTGCGCTGGGATTCTCTCGGCGAATTCTTGGCCTTGGCTGTGTCGCTGACCCACTTAGCGGACCGGTATGACAACGCCCGCGCAAAGGTCCTGGCGGATACCCTGGACCAGGCCACCACCGAATACTTGCTCACAAACAAATCTCCTTCACGCAAGGTGGGAGAGCTCGACAATCGTGGCTCCCACTTCTACCTCGCGATGTACTGGGCCCGCGCCATCGTCGCCCAAGAGCAGGACCCCGATCTCGCAGCGCAATTCATGCAGGTTGCCAACGCCCTCGAGGCGAATGAGGGCGCGATCGTCGCCGAGCTGAACGAAGCACAAGGCAGCAAGATGAACCTCGCTGGCTATTACATGCCCGATACAGCCTTGGCCACGAAAGCCATGCGGCCAAGCGAGACCTTGAACACCATCATCGAATCGATCTGAGGCGGGCTGCTCAGACGAGACACAACGGGACAGCCTAAGCGGCCTTGTAGTCCACTTCGAGGTATCGGCTCAGCCATTGCACCAGCCAATAAAATGGCAGGGTGTCCAGCGCTGCACAGACGATTTTAAAGACATAGCCAGCGAGAATGAAGGTCCAGAGCTGAGGCCAGAGGGGCCAGCAAGGATCGATTGGCAATCCTTGCGCGTAAAAATGCGTGATGGTCATCACCGCAAAAGAATCTACGAACTGACTCACCATCGTGCTCGCATTGTTTCGCAGCCACAGGTGCTCCCCATTGGTGAGCCGCTTCCAGAAGTGAAACAGATGCACGTCGCAGAGCTGAGCGACGAGGTAGGCCCCCATGGATGCGACCACAGAACCAAACGCAAGATGCTGAACCTGAAAAAACAATCGACCATCCACCCCCACCGGCGGCAAGCCCGTGGTGGGGTCCATGGCGATCTCCGGCGGCAACACACCGCCAAGCCACAGAATGAACGCAACCCAGAGGTTCAACACAAAGCCGACCCACACCACATTGGATGCCCGCTTCCGACCATAGAGCTCTGAGATCAGGTCCGTGCACAGAAATGTGACCGGGTAGGGCAGCACACCCACGGCCAGGGGCATGGGCACTTCCGTTCCCATAAGAGTGAAGCTCAAGTCGATGAAGCGTGTCAGACCCAGCACATTCAACATGGTGAGGGAGCCCAAGAAAATGCCAGAGATCACCAGGAACACCACTTCCCGGCGTGCTTGGAGCGGACTGGCCTCAATGGGATGCAAAACTGGTTCCATATTCCAACCATATCCAGGAATGCGTGCGAACCCCATCAAGGCTAGTACGAGAACTCACCCAAGGATAGAAATGGCCCACGCTGTCACGCGACCAAGAAAGCCTTTCCTGAGTGCCACAGGCGCGCTCGAAGTCCACCAGATCCCCGCCGCATCAGACAATCTGATCTGGCTCGCCGTGTGCACACAGACCGGAATGGCGGCAGCCGTGGATGGACCTGAAGCCACCTCCGTTCTTCGCTACTGCAAAGAACGCGACATCTACCTGACCACCATCCTCAACACCCACACCCATGGTGACCACATCGGCATCAATCGGGATCTTGCGCGACTGCATCTCCTTCGAGACATGCGCGTCGTCGGTGCCGAAGCCAGGGCCTCCGATATTCCGGGCATCACGGAACAGGTCAGGGATGGCTCCCGAATTCAGCTCGGCGATGCCCTCGGCGAGGTGTGGCTCACCGAGGGTCACATCGATGGACACATCTCCTTCCTTATCGATGGCGTTCTGTTCTGCGGCGACACGCTATTCGGTGGCGGCTGCGGACGGCTGTTCGATGGTCCACCTGCCAAGATGCATGCGAGCCTACAGCGACTGGCCACACTGCCTCCCCAGACCTTGGTGTGCTGCGCCCACGAGTACACGCAAGACAATCTTCGCTTCGCTTGGATGATCGACCGAGAAAATGAATCATTAAAGGAGCGAATCCACGACGTGTGGGCCGTTCGCCGAATCGGTGGCTCCACCGTTCCATCGACCATCGCAACCGAGGTGGCCACCAATCCCTTCATCCGGGTCCGAGCGCCTGAGATTCAGTGGGCGGTCGCCGAGGAGTTCCCTGAGATCGACCACACCGATGGTGCTGCGGTTTTGGCGGCCTTGCGAACCTGGAAGGAGCGGGGAGATCACCGGGCGATGCCGGACGATGTGCTTCCCTTTTAGACCCCAAATTACCAGGGAGTCGCTCAGTCCCCTAGTTTGACGCTACCGTACAAATGGTTCTTGCCCTTTTCGGCGTTGTCCAGGCGAAATGCGATTCCGCCATTGTGTTCCCCTGAGCTGAACATTGCCCGACCCGGTAAAAACACGGGTCGCTTAAATGCGACCTCGACCACTACCTTTCCATGCCCGAGGTCTCCATCGAGCTCTGCCATGGCCCGCCCCAACAGCCACATGCCATGAATGATGTGCCGCCTGAAGCCAAAGAGCTTCGCGGTGATGGGCCATAGGTGGATGGGGTTCCGATCTCCTGCGATGGTGCCGTAGCGACGACCGAGATCACTGCCCATGGACCACACTGCGGACCGCACGGGATCGGGTTCAGGAATCGGCGGAGGCGCTGACTTCTTGCCGTGCCCCTTTGCCGCTTGAGACAGCACCGTGGTGACGCTCTCCCAGACCTTGGTGCCATCGATCCTCACCTCGGTAATGAGGTCCACCTCACAACCCCTGCGTGCAGGTCGCTGCCCTTCAACCCAGACCGAGATGTCAATGGTCTCGTCGATGCGAATGGGCCGCTCTTGGGTGATGCGACTCGACACATGCACAAGGCCCATCGCGGGCAAGGGGAAATCCGAGTGGGTAAACACCGCCACGTGCAGCGGTGCCGCGACCACTTGAGGCATCGTGATCGGTACAATCGTAGACTCAGGAAAACCACAGATCGATTGATACTCAGCGGTATTGGTGAAGGTCACCTCATTGATTACCGCCTCAAATCGCGGCAAGTCGGCACCCTCTTTAAGGCCCGATTTACGGCTCACTGCAGTCCGCAGCATCATGCTTCCGGTACCGGGCATGGCGTCATATTCGATGTGTGTGGTTCCCATATTCGTCACTCCCAGACAGGTGAATCAGAGATGAATTGCGGCCATGCGGACCCGGGATTTCCGGGGATATGTGACCCGTCCGGGCCACGAACAAAGTTGCCTTGATCCGCGAAGGCGCGCTCTTGGTTGGTTCTACCCGCCACCCGTCGCATGGGACGAAGGCGCCCACCGACCATCAGCGTGACCACCTCATGAGGGCTTGGCCGAAGGTCCACCAGCGCACCTTTGCGTTTTGCGCTGAGGAGCTGCTCCTCATTGCCAAGAGGGTCCGCTACCGTCTTGGCCTTGAGGGTCCACAGCAGCATGGAGGTGGCCTCCTTGTCCGGGTGGGCTCCCGCGAGCAAGTCGGAGTAACCGTAGAACTGTTTTCCAATATCATTCTGGTTCACCGGACCCGCCATCAGGCACGTGCCCACGAGTAAATCACAGTCGTCGGGAAGGTCGATGCAGCCCGATAGTTCGACGAGCCGTGCAGATCGGCTCGAAGCAGCACCAACGGCTTGGCATGCCAGGGTGGAATCCAACGACCCCTTGAGCACTTCCGTCTTATCCAAACCACAGATGTAGATGCGCTGGCCCACCAACGCAAAGGCCTTTCGCCCGCGGTTGGCATTGCGACTCAGCGCTCGGCCCATGGGCAGGTCGGCCCACAACGGAAGGTTTGCGATCAGCGCATCCGTGATTCCATTGTTGTCCTTTCGAATCTGTCGCAGCCGCTCTTTTCCATTGTCCGTGAGCACATCGATGCGCTCCAGCAACATGAGATCCTTGGCCTGCTGCCGCTCACACCCAGTCCAGTGTACAAAGCTGTTGTAGGCCGCACGGGCCGCCATAAATGCAAGCTCCTCCGGCACATCCATGTCCTGCCGTTTTTGATAGGCGGAAGGCGCAGACTCCTCCGCATTTACGCCAGGCTGGATGCGCTCCGATCGGAAGGCCATCAAGTTAGCGCCCACCTTGCGACAGACCGCCTCCGAGATGGGGAGCGGTGTCTCCACAGTCCCGACCTGAGCCACCAGACCCACCCGCCAGCCAACGGACTGCTCATGTCCGCTGAGTCCACACATCTTGTGCAGCTTGTCGATTGCTTTGTAATTCAACTTGCGCTGGTCCTCGCCAGCAAATGGCGCCATAAAGACCTGCGCTGCTCTTCGACCCACCGAGGCCAAGACTGCCGCCTGCTCAATGGCATCCGCCAAGATGCCCAAGTGAAGGTGCTGAAGAAAGCCAATCGACGGAACGTCATCAGCATGCATCCAACGCTTTGAGAAGGCCCGCCACGGCACGGTCACCAAGTTCAGGCCCATCTTGTGCCCGACAAAGGTGAGCAACAGGGTGAACGCAGTTCTATATGGCCGTGTGAATACCACGTGAGTCATCGCGGCATCGTCGAGCACAGGGGCTTCGGCCCCTTCGATGTCTCGCAGAATCTGCGCGATCTCAGCGCTGTGTTCTGGGCCAAGACTCACCTGCCGGTGCCCCCGAAAGTTCGTGCTCTGACGGGCCGACAAGACCCCCAGACTGACCTCCTCAAACAACTCTCTCTCCAGAACCCGTGGACCGGAAACGAATCCTGTGGGCCGGGCCAATGAAAAGAGCGATGCCGCCTCGTCCGCTTCTGCCTGGGAAATGGGTATGCGGGTTCTGTAGCCCACTGGCGACCCGCTCTGAAGTCCGGTTGGCAGCGTGTATCGGGTGCGCTTCTCCGAAGGGCCAGCCGGCTGAGCATGACGCTGCACACGCTGGGCTACATCGGGTGGAGAGATGGCGATCAGAGAGACCTGGTTCTGTGACATGGAGTGCCCTATCC
>CAWVVG010000111.1:0-9531 GCA_963932775.1 uncultured bacterium | reverse complement strand
CGTCATCTGTGTGGTGCCTGGATGGGCTGTCGGGGGTGGGCACAGCCTCCATGTGATCTCTGACCTCTCTCTGGCCAGCAAAGAGCACGCCATCTTCAAACAGACGGATGCCGATGTCGCCAGCTTCGACGGCGGGTACGGGTCCGCATATCTCGCACGCCAAGTGGGTCAGAAACGGGCCCGCGAGATCTTCTTTTTAGGCCGAAACTACTCGGCACAAGAGGCCTACGAGATGGGCATGGTCAACGCCGCCATCCCCCATGCAGAGCTCGAATCCACAGCGCTGGAGTGGGCGGCGGAGATCAACAGCAAGAGCCCCACAGCCCAGCGCATGCTGAAGTTCGCATTCAATATGATCGACGACGGCCTGATGGGACAGCAGGTCTTCGCAGGAGAGGCCACCCGCCTTGCCTACGGAACGGATGAAGCCCAAGAGGGACGAAATGCCTTTCTCGAGAAGCGAAAGCAGGACTTCAGCAAGTTCCCCTGGCAGTTCTGATCCTTCGGTCCGACGACGACCGTTGCAAGCCCTCAGCCATCCAGCCAACGGATTGCATTTCTCCGTGCGATGGCAAGGATGGTCCCCTGGGGGTTCACCCCCGGTGAAGTGGGCAACAGGCTGGAGTCATTGACCATCACATTGTCGGCTCCCCACAACCGGCCGAATGAATCGGCCCCACATCGTCGGGAGTCGGACCCCATGCGGACCGAGCTGTGCAAATGAATCGCAGAGAGACTCGCATTCCGTGGATTGAGCACCCCTCGGAGGCCATCCGCCTCAGATGCATTTTTTAGGGGTTCGGCCCCCGGCAACGGGCTGTGGACCTCGGTGGCACCCGCCGCAAATAGGGCACTGGTCAGCCGACTGAGGCCTTCACTAAGCGCCGCAAAGTCATCCGCATGGGTTCGATATCGAACCAAAGCATCACCAAAAATAGGCATGGTCCGCACTGTGCCTGCGCCCTGACCGCAGACCTTCACATAGAACACCGCAAGTCGCTCCCATTGCTCAAGGGAGCGGCGGACATCCTCAGGAGAGCCCTCCAACCACATCGCCAGATGCGGCGGGGCGGAGTAGCTGCACCCGATGGTCATAGCGGGCTTGAATTCCTCGATTTGTACGACTGGTACACCGAAAGAGGGCACATTCACCGGCTCGGCGAACTTGGCGACAATGCGAACCATCGGGTTCAGAGTCAGGCCGTCTCCCACATGAAGCCACCCGCTGTTTCTCAACAGTCTCGGCGTTTGAATCGCGCCCGCGCAGACCACCACCCGGTCAAAGCTCAGGCGAATGGGTTCTGAACCCGAGACGCCTACCGCAGCCACCGCCCGGTTCCCTCGACGCTCGATGGCATCGATTCGTGTATCGCAGAGCAATCGTGCTCCAGCAGCGACCGCACGGGGCAGAAGGGTCTGGCTCATGGAGCGCCGGTGTCCGATGACTTCGCCGTTCTCCGTCTGTTCGTAGCGCCAAAACCGTTGAATCTCGGCCCAACGCCAACCCATTGCATCCGCTCCGGCAGCGAGGGCCTGTGAAGCCGGGCTGAATCCTCCGGGGCGCCCATTTACACCAATCTCTTGAACCACAGCATCCAGATGGGGGGCCAGTTCATCCGCTCCAAAATCTTCGATTCCAAACTCGGCCGCCCAGCGCTCAAGAACATCGGGAATGGGCGGGTGGTACAAACCCGCGTTGCTCTCGCTCGCACCACCGACACACCGTCCCTCGATGTAGGTCACCTTGGGGCTGCCAAAGGCCGCAGTGAGCCCACCGGATCGCCACTTTTCCTCCATTTGAGCGAGGCTGTGATCCGGTGTGGAGTCAATGGAGAGGTCTTGGCCTTCCTCGACGATCACCACATCTTCCCCGGCTTCCGCCAACAGCGCCGCCGTCATGGATCCTCCCGGTCCAGATCCAATGACCAATACCTTCGAGTCGATATGCTTCATCGGTGCCCGGCCTCGTCGATCGACATGGATACAAAGGTGCCCATCTTTCGAAAGAACTCCACCATGTCTCGGCAGGGGCCCAAAGGCGCGTTTGCCCACTCTGAGATGCGCGCGCGCTTGCTCTCGAGCGATTGAGACCGAAAACGACGTCCGCTGCGAATCAGGCCGTACCAATCAAAGCACACCACAAGCACACGAATCCCGAACCGCATGAGGCCGGGCATGCCATCGATCTTGCGCACCATTGCAACGACGGTCTCGTCGACCGGTACTGGATGTTCTCCATCCACGAGGAGCCCCTCGATGAGGCCACGGACCACGGGCTCGATGCGCATTCTCGCCTCGCTGTGCAAGTTGCTAAGACATTGTGCCAAACACGCTGGTTGGTGCCAAGGCGAATCATGATATGAGAGGCCATTCCAGGAGGAGCACCCATGCCCACCGACCCCACCGACATCCGTTCTAATTTTATCCGCGACGTCATCGAGGCCGATCTGACGGCCGGCACGTATGGGGGGCGAGTAGTCACGCGCTTCCCGCCAGAGCCCAATGGTTACATGCACATCGGCCACGCCAAGGCGATCTGCATCGACTTCGGAATGGCCGCTGCCTACGGTGGCCACTGTCACCTCCGCTTCGATGACACCAACCCCGTTGCTGAGGACACCGAGTACGTCGACGGAATCAAGGAAGACATCCGCTGGCTGGGCTTCGACTGGGGCGAACGGCTATTTTTCGCCTCGGATTTCTTCGGGCAGATGGTGGAGCTTGCCAAAGGACTCATCCGAGACAACAAGGCCTATGTCTGCACGCTGAGCGAGGCCGAGTTCCGTGAAGTACGCGGCACTGTGACCACGCACGGAACGCAGAGCCCAGGCAGACAACGGAGCATCGAGGAGAACTTGGACTTGTTTGCCCGCATGGCCACAGGTGAGTTCGAGGATGGCCACTGTGTACTTCGGGCCGTGGGGGACATGGCCAGCGCAAACATGAAAATGCGCGACCCACCCTTGTACCGAATTCGAAATGTGCCTCACCACCGTACGGGCGACGCTTGGTGCATCTACCCGATGTACGACTACGCCCACCCCCTCGAGGATGCCCTCGAGGACGTCACCCATTCCCTGTGTAGCCTGGAGTTTCAAGATAACCGCGAGCTCTACGACTGGGTGATCGACAATACGGCGGTGACCACGCGGCCCCGGCAATATGAATTCGCACGGCTCAACCTCACCTACACAGTCACCTCCAAGCGAAAGCTGCGTCAGCTCATCGAAGAAGGGCATGTCTCAGGCTGGGATGACCCGCGCATGCCCACGCTGAGGGGATTGCGTCGCTTGGGAGTGCCCCCGGAAGCCATTCGAAACTTTGTAAACAGCATTGGGGTGGCCAAGACCAACTCCATTATCGACATGTCCAGTTTCGAGTGGGCCATTCGTGACACCCTCAACACCATGGCGCCTCGGGTGATGGCCGTCCTTGACCCGCTCAAGGTCATCGTCGATAACTACCCCACCGACCAGGTGGAGTGGCTGGACTCACCGTACTGGCCCCATGACATTGCCAAAGAGGGCACACGGGCCGTTCCATTCAGCCGCGAGATTTACATCGAGCGAGGAGACTTCTCCGAGGACCCACCCAAGGGATGGCGCCGAATGAGCCTGGGAATCGAGACCCGATTGCGCTACGGTTATGTGGTTCGATGCACCAGCGTTGACAAGGACACAAATGGTCGTATCACGGCGTTACACGTAACTTATGATGACTCCACAAAGGGTGGAAATACCCAGGACGGCAGAAAGGTAAATGGCACCATTCATTGGGTCAGCGCCACCGAATGCATTCGTGCACCCGTCCATGTCTACGACCGCCTGTTCAGAGTCGAGAACCCGGATGGGGCCGGCGGCAACCTGCTCGACCATGTGAATCCCGACTCACTCTCGGTGATTGAAGCCGTCGTCGAACCGAGCCTGGCCAATGCCCAGCCCGGAAGCCACTGGCAGTTTGAACGCACGGGCTACTTTGTGGTGGACTCCGTCGAGTCCTCGCTGCGCTTCAATCGTACGGTCGGTCTAAAGGATTCATGGAGCGCACCAAAAGTCATGCCCAAGGCTGTGGTCCCGCCACCCAAGAGTGAGACAGTTGAATCCGATGATGGCCGCCGCAAGAGAAAGCGTAAGGCGCGTACCGAGGTACAGGCCGAGGTCTTCGCCAGTGACCCTGAGCTCGCCCTTCGGCGGGATCGGTATCAGTCAGCGCTCGGTCTCTCCGAGAAGGATGCAACCACCCTCGCCAGCGACCGTGGACTGTCCGACTTCTTCGAGTCCGCCCTCAAGGCCACTGAGCACACCAAGAGCTTGGCGAACTGGACCATCAATGCCGTGCAAGGATTGGCCAAAGAGCAGGGCATTGGCAACATCCTGTTCAGCGGAGTCCAGATCGCCCAACTCGTAGCCAGGGTGGAGGACGGCACCATCTCGTCGAAGGGCGGAAAGAAGGTCTTCGAGGCGATGGCGAACACCGGTGGAGAACCCGACGCACTCATCGACTCCCTCGGCCTCGCACAGATTAGCGACGAGTCCACAATCCAAGGCTTTATCGACGCCTTCATTGCCGCCAACCCAGGCCCACTCGAACAGGTCCGTGGCGGAAACAACAAGCTGTTCGGCTTCTTCGTCGGCGGTGTACTCAAAGCCTCTGGCGGGCGGGCGGCCCCGGACATCGTCAGCCGACTGCTCGGTGCGACACTCAAAAACGTATAAAGACGCTCGATGCGGCCTCAGCGATCTGCGCATGTCCATCCGGATTCGGGTGAACCGGTAGTCGGCCCTGATTGCGCCACCAGGACATCTCCACAGTCTGTACAGCCGATGTGTCACCGGTGGCCCACAAGCCACGAAGGTCCACCCATTTTACGCCAGCAGCATCCAGAGCTGCCGCAATTCGATCCCCGTCCGCAGCCATCCATGCACACTCTGAGGTCGGGTCAGCATCCGCCTCACATAAGCTGAGGCCCACCGGCGCCACCAACAGCCAGAGTACATCCTTGTCTGCCAACCCCTCAATGCTCCGAGCCAGGTTCTCCATGGTCCTCGAGGGCACCGTTCGTCCAGCGGTAGACACATACTCTGGAGCCTGTGTACCCCCAGCAGTCGCACGGTCCACTGCCCAGTGCAGGGCCTGAAACCAGACCCAATTTACGGTGAAGCTCTCTGTGGCGGCCCACGCCACCCACCCATCAATCAAGGCAGGGTTTGCTCGCAGATCCCCACCCTCCAAGACCACAGCCCGCTGCTCGAGATCGTCCGCGAACAAGGTGATCACTGTGCGGTCGAAGGTCTCATTTTCATGGTGGTGATGAACCGACCGGATGATTCCGCAGTACCCTGCCGCATTCACTCCTGCGTTCACCACTTCGACGGGAACTCCCCTGGCCTTCGCGAGGTCTTCACTCATGCGTACCGCGAAGGTACCCTCGGGTCTCACTCCCTGCCCCAAGGTCACGCTGTCCCCTGCGAACAGCACCCGCGCAGGCGGCCCCTCACCCTCTCCAACGACCATGCCCCACGCACGAGGTGCTGGACCGTGGGGGTCGAGCTCCACACAACCTGGAGTATCCGGCTGTAGACCGTGAACCGCAGGCCGCTCAGAGGGTTGAAACGGGGCAAAACTTGCCCGCATGCTTGGAAGCTCCGGCTCTGCTCGCAGGCCCAATTCCGCAAGCCCAAAGGCCGCCGCCGCGACCAAACCAAGCCAGCGGAGGCCCCGACTCATCGGGGAAACGTTTCGTTGGGTCGCCACACAGAGCGCATCTCAGAAGACTCTCCGGGCCGAATGACGGCATGGGCCAAGGCCGCCGATGGAAACGGGACCAAGTGACCCGCAATGTTCGACACTGTGGTCTCCATTCCAGGGTTGTGGCCGACCACCATCAGCGGGTCCACATTGGCGCCGTGGTTGTGAATGATTTCCAGAATTGCCATCGGGCTTGCGTGGTAGAGCTCGGGAATCACTTTGACCGTCACCGACGGCAGCTCCACCATCATGCGCTCAACGGTCTCCATTGTTCGCCTCGAAGATGACACTAAAATCATCTTCGGAACGATATTATTCTCAATCAAGACTGTGGCCATGGAGGTTGCGTCCTCCCGACCCCGGGCACTCAGTGGACGCTCGTGGTCGGTGACTCCGTCATCGCTCCAAGAGGACTTTCCGTGTCGCATCAGCAGCAGGTTCATTCCAAGCTCGCCCAGTCCTGGGGTTTCAAGAAATGCTCGTACAAGCGCGCTTCGGGTGAGCCAGTGTCCGGAACATGGTCGTATACCCAAGCCACTTTTGGAGGCATCGAGCACATGACGGCCTCGATGCGCCTGCCGGACTGGATCCCATACTGGGTGCCCCGGTCATACAGCAAGTTGAACTCCACGTATCGGCCCCGACGGACCAGCTGAAACTGCCGCTCTCGTTCACCGTAATCTGTGTTCTTCCGACGCTCGAGAATCGGGACATACGCATCCACAAAGCTCGACGCAATCGCAACCATGAAGGCAAAGCTCTCTTCCCAATCGGCCAACCTAAGGTCGTCAAAGAACACGCCGCCGATCCCTCTTGACTCTCCCCGGTGGGGCAAGAAGAAGTACTCATCACAGGCTGTTTTGAGCTGTGGGTACAGCGCCTCTCCAAAGGGAGCACAGGCAGCCTTGGCCGTCCTGTGAAAGTGCGCCGCGTCCTCGTCAAAACCGTAGTACGGCGTCAGATCGAAACCACCGCCAAACCACCAAACGGGCGCCTCACCTTCTTTGGTGGCAATGAAGCAGCGAAAGTTCGCGTGGGCAGTTGGTGCATACGGATTGCTGGGATGCACGATGAGAGAGAGAGAGACCGCCTGAAATCCACGGCCAGCCAGCTCAGGCCGCCGTGCCGTTGCAGCCGGCGGGAGCATATCCCCGACCGTATGGGTAAAATTGACCCCCGCGCGCTCGATGTGTGCACCACCCGAGAGCACACGGGGCGCACTCAAACCACCAAGCTCAGTCTCTACCGGGTCTTCGATAAACCGAGCGGAACCATCCGCTGTCTCTAGGGCGGTGCAGATGGTGTTCTGCAGCCCTCGAAGAAAGGCTCTGACTGCTGATGAATCGGGGGACATGGCCACGACCTAACGTGTGCAACTCCCTTGGTGAAGGGACGGCGGATCAACATCTCAAAATGCCCCCGACTGGACCACCCAACAGGGCAAGATTGAGGGCGTCACCCCCAAGGCCAGAGAACAGAGGAGAGAAACGCGATGGACCTGGTTTCATTCGGTTAGTCGCCTCTGTGACCAAACGACCACACCTCCCTGTTCTTGCCGAGACCGACGACTGGATCGTGGTCGCCAAGCCACCTCGAATGTTGGTGCACCGCAATGCCTTCCAGCCCAGGGCAGAGGCGTGCTTGCAGTGGGTCCGAGACCAAGTGGGCAGCCACGTATACCCGATTCACAGGCTCGACTTTCAGACCTCAGGGTGTCTGTTGTTTGCCAAGCAACAGTCGTGGGCAGCCCCCCTGCAGAAGTCTCTTACAAATGGCCGAAAGACCTACATCGCCTTTGTGCGTGGGTACTTTGCATACGACAAAGCGGTCCTTGTTGAGACGCCGATGAAGAACGACAAAGGAATCCTAAAAGAGGCCGAGAGCACGGTTGAATTCATCGGTCGCTCTCACGAGCCACGCTGCTCGCTGTTGCGGGTCTTTCCGAAGACCGGTCGGTTTCACCAAGTTCGCAGACACGTCCGCGACTTGCATCATCCGTGCATCGGTGATTCGGAACATGGTGACAGCAAGCTCAATCGCTGGTGGCGTGAAAATTCTGCTGCAACTCGACTGGGATTGCACTGCCTCCACATGGTGCTACCCCTCCCAGGTGGCGAGACCCTCTCGGTCAGTAGCCCACTATTCGAAGACCAGTATGAGGTGTTCTCATCGATGCCCTGGTGGGAGGAGGTGCTGGAAAAGGAACCCACGCTTGGGCTGAAACCCTTGGTAATTCCAATCTTTGAACCGGAAGAACCGGAAGAACCGGAAGAACCCGAGCTCAGCCAGCCGTCAGAATGAGCGACAGGTTGTCCACATACCCATCGTTTCCACCCGAATCTCGAATGAACTGAATCGAAATTCTTGCTGACCGAACGAACGGCGGGACCATTCCAAACCGGGACCGCAGCTTCAGCCCAGTCACATCGTCTCGCTCCGATGCGAAGACTGCATCGAGAGTACTGGTAAGCATGGTGGCACCGCCTGCATCAAACAGCTCAAGCGTCACTTCCGCCCGGTCATCTTGATCGGAATACCCTCCGAGCCAGCCCTGGAAACGGAAGCCCATCGCACCGCCATCGATGTCCCCGGCGAGGCTGCTGAGATCCACCTCCTGGTAGATCGATGAGTCGGCCCCTGCATATCCACCGCACAAGAAGTTCTCGCCTGGGTGTTCGGGGCCAGGCCCACTGATGGATGGAAAGCCATCGCTTCCGTACCGGATGGCTGTACCCCAGCCATCGTCAATCCAGCCCGGCAAGGCAGCATCGGGCAGGAAATCGTCGAAGCCTCGTTCCATCTCCCCGCCACCATTGATGATGACATTCTCCTCCAAGATCGGTGTAGGCGGAGCGGTAGCTGCGAGTCCAACCGGAGGCCCATCAAGCCCCCATGTCTCGTCGATGGCAACCCCAAGGTGGGTCAATGCGGTCGGTACAATGCTCACTGCATTGGGGGGGGGCCACATGGGGCCAGGCACCGCATCCCCGCCATGCACGAACAGAGGCACCAGCCGGTGTTCGGGAATGTTGGACCCATGCCCCGTTCCGCTTCCTGCATGGTCAGTGGAGATGATGATCATCCAGTCTTCGTCCTCGATGGTCGACCGGGACGCGATGGCATCGAGCACGTGCCCAATCTGGGAGTCGACAAGCGTCATTGCATCCACATACTCCGAGACCGTGGGTGAGAATCCATACCCATGCCCCATGGTGTCCAGATCCGAGATCATCCACACCACAGCATCGAGGTCCTCGGTCAGTAGATCGAGCTGGAGTTGAGCCGTGGTACGCGCATCGCCGTCGTCATCGCTGTAGCTCCAAAAGTACGCGAAATCAGCGCCGCCTTCCCCTCCAAGGGCATGGTTATACATGGGCCACCAGGTATGGTACGCCCCAGTAATCAAGTGAGGTGCGGCCTCATCAAGGTGCTGGAACCAATAGGGGTACTCGCCATAATTTGGGCTGGAGAACGAGTTGTCGTCTACTCCATGCTTGTCCCGATGAACACCCGTCACAAAAGTGGACTGACCTGATCCGCTAATGGTCGTGTCCTCAACTCGCGCTGCGAGGCTGTATGCCGAGTCGGGCCACAGATGGTCCAGGGTTGGAGTATCCGCCACCGAGATGACATCTGGGCGCCAGCCGTCCACCATAATGGTCAACACCTTGCGCCGTCGGACGGGCGCTGGAGGCATGCCAGTGTCGCCTGTATCTGCATCTGCATCTGCATCCGCATCCGCATCCGCATCCGCATCCGCATCCGCATCCGCATCCGCATCCG
>CAWVVG010000110.1:0-9623 GCA_963932775.1 uncultured bacterium | reverse complement strand
CGGCAACGCACCCCACGCATTCAAGGTGAACTTCTGCAAGTACACCAACGAGACCCGCTGCGGCATTGAGGATGCCACCCAGCAGGCCGGCTTGGTCTTCATGGCTGCCCTCAACGGGACCGCCTCTGGAGGCGGATATGAGCTTGCACTCGCCTGTGAGGAGATCTACCTAGTAGACGACGGCAACGCTGCTGTGTCCCTACCCGAGGTCCCATTGCTGGGTGTTCTTCCTGGTACCGGTGGGCTCACACGACTCACCGACAAGAGGAAGATTCGACGGGACATGTCCGATGTATTCTGCACCAAGGCCGAGGGATTTCGGGCCCGAGATGCCAAGAAACACAACTTCATCGATGGTTCGTTTCCCCGCTCCAAGTGGGCCCAGGGGATCGCAAACCGGGCCCAGGAAATCGTGTCCGAGCAAGACGCCAAGTTTCCAAAACGAGTGGGTCCAGGAATGAAGGTCCCGAGCTTGACCCGCACAGTCAATGAAGATGGCTGGTCCTACCCGTCTGTGGAGGTCAGCCTCGAGGGACGCGTAGCAAACATCACTATGAAAGGTCCCGACGCCGCTCCGGAGCGCTCTGTAGACACCTGGTCTTTCAGGGCCTTCCGAGAACTTGAGGACGCCCTCTTGCGGCTCCGCATCAACCACCTCGAAGTGGGCCTGGTCAACCTTCGAACCCAAGGCGATGCCACCAAGGTCCTCGAACACGAGGCCTTTATCTTCGATGGCGCGGAAGATGACTGGTTCCTCTCCGAGATCATGTATTTCCAGCACCAATGCCTCCGTCGCTTGGACAACATGGCCAAGTCAACCTTCGCCTTGCTCGAGACCGGACACTGCTTTGTTGGCGTTCTATTCGAGCTCGCACTCAGCGCCGACCGCATCTACATGTTCCTGGATGACGACGGCGAAAACTCGATTGAATTGTCTCAGGCAAATTCTGGAATATTCCGGATGGCCAATGGGATGAGCCGCCTCGAATCCCGCTTCCCAGGCGAGCCAGAGGCGCCCGGAAATGCCCTCGCCGAAGAGGGTCCAATCGACGCCGAGACCGCAGAAGAACTGGGCCTTGTGACCGCAGCCCTCGATGATATCGACTGGGAAGACGAGGTTCGCATTGCCATAGAGGAGCGAATCAGCTTGAGCCCAGATGCCCTCACAGGAATGGAACAGAACCTCCGATTCGGTGGCGCAGAAACTGCAGAAACCAAGATCTACGGTCGACTCTCCGCCTGGCAAAACTGGATCTTTCAACGCCCGAATGCCGTCGGTGATCGAGGCGCTCTCACTCTTTATGGCCACCCCGAGCGGCCCGTCTTTGACTTCAGGAGAACATGATGGCTGGTATCAACTACAACGATCGCATCCCCAACAACGTCAACCTCTCGAGCGACCGTCGCCTTCAGCGCGCCCTCGAGAAGTGGCAGCCCGCCTTCCTTGATTGGTGGGGAGATGTGGGCCCACAGGTCTTCAAGGACAATGACATTTTTCTTCGCACCGCCATCAGCACTGAGCCCGGTGGATGGGCTCAATTCGGCCACGTAAAGATGCCCGACTATCGTTGGGGAATCTTCCTGGCCGATCCCGAAAAGGACCGTACCATCACCTGTGGGGACGATGCTGGAAAGCCCCTGTGGAACGAAGTGCCCGGTGAATACCGAAACATGCTGAAGCGCATCATCGTCGTTCAGGCCGATACCGAGCCCGCGAGTGTCGAGCAACAGCGCTGGCTGGCCTCCACTGCCCCCTCTTTGATGGACGCCCGAAACCTGTTTCAAGTCAACGTCGAAGAAGGCCGCCACCTGTGGGCCATGGTCTACCTCCTTCATGCCCACTTCGGACGCGATGGCCGAGACGAAGCGGATGAGCTTCTCGCCCGTCGATCTGGAGATGAAGACAAGCCCCGTATTCTCGATGCCTTCAACCAGCCCTGCACCGATTGGCTGACTTTCTTTGCTTTCGCCATGTTCACCGACCGAGACGGCAAGTTCCAGCTTGGGTCGCTCGCCGAGTCCGCCTTCGACCCAATGAGCCGCACCTGCCGCTTCATGCTGACCGAAGAAGCGCACCACCTCTCCGTGGGCGAGCTCGGCCTTGAGCGCGTCATGCGGCGGGCCTGTCAGTTGATGCAAGCCGATCCAAATGGAGACGCGCGCGCACAGGGCGGAATCGATCTTCATACGATTCAAAAATGGATCAACCATTGGTTTGGATACAGCCTGGACCTTTTCGGTGCGGAAGTATCCACCAACGCTGCAGACTACTACGCCGCTGGCATCAAAGGCCGCTGGAAAGAAGCCAAGGACTACGAAGACCACAGCTGCTTGGGTGTGACCCGCTCCATCCCTACCGTTGAAGACGGAAAGCTGGTCGACATGGAGTACGCCCTTCGCAACTGCATGAACGAGGAACTTCGCGACTCCTATTCTGCAGACTGCCACCGAGTCCTGAAGCGCTGGAACAAGGCTGTTTTGGAGGAAGGGATCACCGACTTCAAGTTCTCCTTGCCATCCACTCGATTCTTCCGTCGACAAGGTCAATACGCGAACGAGCACTTCGATCTCGAGGGCAACATCATCGATGAAGCCACCTGGGAAGCCAACGTCGAAAAATGGCTTCCGACGGATGCGGACCGAGTCTATGTACAGAGCTTGATGGTCCCAGTCTACGAGCAGGGCAAGGTCGCCAACTGGATCGCCGCACCCCGGCGTGGGATCAACGGCAAACCCTTCGACTTCGAATACGTCCGACCGTGACACTGGACATACCAAGCCTCCTGGTCATCCTGACGAGTGGGGCTTGGGCCATCTTGGGCGGCTACTGGACATTGGTCGCTGGTCGCGTGCCCCGACTGCCCGCCCAAACGCCACCACAGCCGGATGGGTCTCGTGTGAGCGTAGTCGTCACCGCATGCAATGAAGCGGACACCATCCAGCCCGCCATGGCGTCGCTCCAATCGCTGCAGCTTGCTGGCCTGGAGTTCATCGTAGTCAACGATCGCTCAACCGATGAAACGGGCGCCATCATTGACCAGATGGCGTTGGGCGATGACCGGGTCCGGGTCCTCCACATCGACGCGCTCCCTGAAGGTTGGCTGGGCAAGGTTCACGCCATGCATCGGGCCACAGAGTTGGCATCCGGTGACTGGGTGCTGTTCACAGATGCCGACGTTGTCTTTGAACGGGGCGTAGTCGGCCGGGCGGTCGCCCACGCTGAAGATCTGAAGCTTGACCACCTCACCTTGGTTCCAGCCATGGTCGGTGAGTCCATCATGCTGGATCTCACCGTAATCGCGTTTTTTCAGCTGGTCTGTCACCTGGTATTTGGATGGAAGCGTGTCCCGTTCGGCGTGGGTGCGTTCAACCTGGTGCGCCGAACCGCTCTGGATCGATCGGAAGGCATCGAGTGGCTCCGAATGGAAGTCGCCGACGACACAGGGCTTGCCCACTTGATCACCAATGCCGGAGGAACCAGCCGTGCGGCGACTGCACTCAATGGACTGTCTTTAAGTTGGTATCCAACGCTAGCGTCGATGTTCCGCGGACTGGAGAAGAATGCCGGCCTGGTGTCCAGTCAAGGACACCCTTGGCGAGTATTTGCAGGGTGGGCCGCAGGGACCACAGCAATGCTCACTCCCATTGTGGGTGCAGCCTTCCGCCCCGATCTTTGGCCCATAGTTGCCGCTGGGTTTGGCACCCTCGCAGTCGCCACTTTTCGACTCCGATTGCGAATGAATGGACGGCCCTGGCTTGCCCCTTTCGCGCCCATTGGCCTCTTCTTGGTTGGAACCTGTGGCCTGTGGTCCATGATTCAAATTCTACGAACAGGCGGCATCAATTGGAGAGGCACCTCCTACTCCTGGGACAAACTCGTGAAAGGCCAGCGAGTAAAACTATAGGGGTTAGACCGTACGCCCATGCGCTTACTTCCTCCTACCGCTCGACGTCAGCGAATTCTCGCACTCGGCCTTCCCATCGTCGGAGGCATGCTCAGCCAGAATGTGCTGAACGTCGTGGATACTGCCATGGTCGGTAGCCTCGGAGATGTCGCACTCGCTGCCACCGGCATGGGTGGGTTCGCTAATTTTATGGCAATCAGCGTGGTCATGGGACTCAGTGCGGGAGTTCAGGCCATCTCGTCTCGTCGTCTGGGTGAAGGCAATGCCAACATTCTCGCCGTGGCCCTGAATGCAGGAATTGTGCTCGCCATTTTCACGATGACGCCGTGGATGGCATTCCTACATCACCAGGCTCCCGGCATATTTGAGTTGCTGATCGACGACCCCGCTGTGGTCACCGAGGGTGTCCCCTACCTACAAGCTCGAGTCCTGGGTGCTCTTGGGGTGGGAATCAACTTTGCCTTTCGTGGCTACTGGAACGGTATCCACCTGCCTAAGCTCTACATGAGCACCTTGATCGTCAGTCACACAACCAACCTATTCCTGAATTGGGTGCTCATTTTCGGTCACCTCGGAGCCCCTGAGATGGGGACTCTCGGCGCGGGCATAGCGAGTACCATCGCAACCTATGTGGGCACGCTGACTTACTTCGCCCTGGGATTCAAGATGGCACGGGCCAACGGATTTCTCCGTGTTCTGCCCTCCATTCAAGTGTTCCGAAGCTTGATCAAACTCACCATACCAGCGAGCCTAGCACAGTTCTTTTTGGCCACCGGGTACACCGCCTTAATGTGGATTGTCGGCCAAACCGGAACCACGGAGCTGGCTGCAGCCAATGTCTTGCTGACCATCACCTTGGTAGCGATTCTACCCGGGCTCGCGTTCGGTTTTGCCGCAGCTTCTCTGGTGGGACAATCATTGGGCCGGGGTGACCCAGATGATGCTGAAGCCTGGGGATGGGATGTGGTGCGGGTCGGATCGATCACCCTCGCGCTGATGGGTGTACCGATGATGCTCGCCCCTGAACTCTTACTGTCCTTCTTTCTCAACGATGAAGCCACCCTGAGCCTCGCGGTGGCCCCCCTCCGCCTGGTCGGTGCGACCATCGGCATTGACGCGGTCGGTCTGGTGCTCCTCAACGCCATGTACGGGGCGGGAAACAGCCGACCAGTCTTCGTTGTCGGCACCCTACTTCAGTGGGGAGTCGGCCTTCCGCTGGCCTACTTGTTCGGCCCTGTACTGGGCCTTGGCCTGCTGTGGATGTGGGCTCCTATGATGCTGTATCGGTGCGCCCAAGCCGCCATCTTCGCTGCCATGTGGAGAAGACGAAAGTGGGCGAACATCGCGGTCTGATCACCAGCCTCGACACGGCCTCCATTCGGCCACCACCGCTGTACCGCGCACACCATGAACCACCGGAAAGCAGGCCATACTCAAACAGCTATGATTGGGCAGTACCCGTACACGGTCTCCCACAGTGAGGCTGGCTGTTCCCGGGCCCTTTACCTTTCCATGCTCTTGAGAAAGGCCCACCAATGAAAGGCCCGAGAGTGGTTGATTGTCCAGCCCAAGCAACCCGCCAAAGCCGCAACCCGGATCAACATGAGTGGGTCCAGGATCCTTGGACAAGGCAAGTGCACCCACATCTAAAATCGCCCGATCAGGGAAAACACTCAGCACCGAACCCAAGACGGTCACGGCAACATCGTCCAGAGTGCAGCTACCAATGGCGGCCTGAAAACGGTCAAACAACGCGTAGTTGCCTGGGCGAATCTCCGTGACACCGCGGAGGTGATCTACGTGCATCATCGTGGGTGTGGAGCCCACAGACACGCCAGCCACCACAATCCCTTCGGCCCGCAGTTGCTCTGCAAACCGCGTCACTGCATCCCGCTCTTGTTGGGCCACAACCTTGATGCCCTCGGCATCCACACAGTCGTAGCTGTGCCCTCCGTGGGTCAGCAGACCCGCAAACTCTAGGTGCGGAGACCGGTCCAAGCGCCGGGCCATTGCCACCGCAGACTCACTCCCCGGGCAAACCCCAGCACGCCCATAGCCGCAGTCCACTTTTAGCCAAACCTGTGGCTTCGCATCGTTCCTTGAGGCCGACTCGATGGCAGCGATCGCCTCGTCAGAGTCCACCAGTACGTTCACTCCAAGGGAGACGGCCTCCTGAGCCCGCGCCGGTGCCAATGGAACCGCTAAAGTGATGTCATCCACCCCCGCAGCAGCGAAGTGTCTGGCTTCGGCCAGCGTAGACACCGTGATCCCGCCAAAATGACCGGCCACTTGAAGCCGGCCAATCTCCACGCACTTGTGGGTCTTCATGTGGGGCCGGAGCCTCACACCGAGTCCATGAGCGCGGATGCTCATGGCAGCACAATTGGCCTCCACTCGGTCCAGGTCCACCAGCAGCGCTGGGGTAGGCAGGTCTTCAAGCTTCATCACATCTCCACAGGCGGTTCACGCTGCAACCGTTTAATCAAGTCCCATGACCCTACTGAATCATTGTACTTCTCGGCCACTGTTGGCTCTTATCTTGACCTCTGCCACGTTGGGCTGCCGCGACTCAAAGGAAGGACGGGACACATTTCCAACAACGGACACCCCAGACCTGACCGAGGTGCTCGGAGATGAACACAGTCGCGCGGGCGTGGTCACCGATGAGACCGCCCTGTTCGGTGGAATCAGCGCCGAGGGTCAAGCCGGCGATGTGAAGCTCTACAACAACCGGGTGCAGTTTGTGATTCAAGCCCCTGGAGAGAGCAGCTACTACGTGGGCTACGGCGGATCGGTGATCGACGCTGACATCGTGCGTCCAGCGGGTCAACCCGGCCAAGATCTAATCGACGACGGCAGCATGATGGTGGGGCTCGGCCGGATGTTCAATGCGGAGACCGTCGAAGTCATCTCGGATGGCACCGGTGGAGGTGCGGCAGTAGTTCGGGCAACGGGCACCATCGAACCCCTCACGATCTTGACCGGCACACTCGAGGCCGCTGGAATTATCCAGGACCGGGACGCCACCATTGTCACCGACTACATACTGGAGCCAGACTCCTGGCTTCTTCGACTCGAGAGCACGGTGCTGTGGGAAGACCTGACCACTCCCGTCCAGCTCGCTGATATGGCGTTTGTCGCTGGAGACATCAGCTCCCCATACAAGCACCGCGCTGGCCATTCCGGTGGAAGTCCCGACACCTATGGCTGGGACGCCATCGTTGGCGACCGGAATGAAGTCGCTTTCGCCTTGATGCAGGGCCCTGAAGACGGAGAGTTTTCAGCGAACTCCGTTTTAGAGATCGTCGGCAGCTTGGGACCCCTTCTGATCGGTTCGAACCCAACCATAGACCTTTCAGAGGGCGATGAGGTGCAGTGGACCCGGTACTGGGGAGTGGGCCCCGACATCGGCACCCTGACCAATGAATGGTATGGCCACCAAGGTACGGATGTGGAGATGGTCTCGGGTCAGGTTGCAGGCGATGGTGCTGGAGTCTCAGGTGCCAGGGTGCATGTCTTGGACAGCGAAGGGCTGCCCATCACAATGGCTCTCACCACCAGCGACGGACACTTTGAAGCATCGGTGCCCACCGACACAGCGGCACAAGTGGTCGCCGAATCTAGGGGTCCTGGTGTCTACTTTGATGGTCAACCGGGTGCAGGCTGGTACGCCCCATACGCGGCACCGGTCATCCGACAAGCGACCTTGGATACCATCGAGAGCGGTGCGCCGCCTGTGGCATTTAGTCCTGGATTCGGTGTTGGAGCGGCCGTGGATGCAGGTGTAGACCTGACCTTGGACTTGACCCCACCTGGAATGCTGAACGTCACCGTGGAAGACAATGGACCCGCGGTAGTTCGAGTGGCCTTCGCTGGAGGGGACCATGAGGGGGTGGATGCAGCCCTCGTGCCCGGTCGTCCAAACGGGTACGCAGCGTGGCTGTACATTCGAGATGGCGAGGGCAGCATGCCCCTTGAACCGGGCACATATGACGTCGTCGTACACCGGGGCCCCACTCATGAGGCCCACCAAGAGACGATCGAAGTACTCAGCGACGAGGGGGTCAGTGTCTCCGCTTCGCTCGAGGCCTCGGTAGACACCGACGGCTTCCGCTCCCTCGACCCACACAGTCACGGAGCACCAAGCGGCGATGGCGCAATCTCAATGGAAGGCCGCCTGGCCGTCTCTGCCGCCCACGGCCTGGACGTACACTTTGGCACCGACCACGATCATGTGGCGGACTACAGGGTGCTCTTGGCACCCATGGGCCTGGCCACTCACCTCGCGAGCGTAGTCGCTGATGAGGTGAGCCCGAGCATGCGCGGCCATCACAACGCCTACCCACTCGAAACGGTAGAGGATGCGGTCAATGGAGGGGCACTAAGGTGGTGGCAGAACTGGCTCGAGTGGGGCACCACAGAGGGGCTGTACGGCTTTATACGGTCGATGAAGTCCGACGGAGACATCCTGATTCAGGCAAACCACCCTTCTTCGTCTGCCGGCCTGTTCAGCAATGCCGGATGGCACCTCGAGAGTGGATCCATTCGGCAGCCGAGCCGATGGTCCGAGGACTTCGATGCGTTCGAGGTGCTCAACGACGGTGGGTATTCCAGTGTCGTGCCCTACTATCTCGACATGTTGAATCGAGGGCTTTCACCCACACCGGTCGGCGTCTCGGACAGCCATACACATGCTTCCGGCGTGGGCGAGAACCGCACCTGGGTTCCCATGGAGCTTGCCGACATTCGTGACTTAAACAACGACCACATTCGCGATGCCATCCGACACAGCGGCACCATCGCCAGCTTCGGACCCCTGTTCATTCCCACCATCGACGGCGCTTGGGCCCCGGGCGGTAGCTTCGACGGTGCGGTCACGGTTGATGTGGAGCTGCGCACCCCAAGCTGGATGGTGGTCGACACGCTTCACGTCTTTGAGAATGGAATCGAGACCCAGACCATCGCATTCGAGGGTGAAAGCACCGCCACGGTACAACTGGATCCGGAACTGGACACAGTCGTTGTGCTCACCGTAGATGGCAGCACCGACATGGCCCCGGTCTACCCAGGCCACCGCCCCTGGGCCTTGGCCCAAGCGTTCTTTGTGGACGTCGATGGCGGCGGTTGGACACCACCGCTGCCAGCGCTCACGCTCGACTAAAACTAGTCAACCGGCGCGTCTTCAACAGGCTCCTCGGGTGGTGCCTCGTCTTCAATTTCTGCGACCTTGACCACATCAAAGGCGACCTCATAGTTGAGTACGATCTCACCGAGTATATCAACCGGAATGGTCTCCTCTCCCTCGATCTCCCCAGACAGAGTTCCTCCTGAACCGAACTCTGCGCCCCAATCGATCGAAATCGGTTCCCCACCGGTCAAGTCGAACTCGAGCACGCCGAATACGCCAGTGGTGCCATCGAGTTCACCCTCCATGTCTCCACCATAGGGACCAAGCGTATCAACCAATCCGAGGCCCATTAGGCTGGAGACCCAATCGCCCTCGGGGAATGAACACTCCGCTTCGACGGTGACTTCAGGGTCATCACCAGGAATGACCACCATCTCAACAGGCCCGGTGCAGGTGTCACCACCGAGCAGCGTCGTGATGTCCAACTCCCAGGTTCCCTCGTAGACCCCGGATACATCGACATCAGCATCTGCGTCGGCATCCGCGTCGGCATCGGCGTCGGCATCCGCGTCGGCATCTGCGTCGGCGTC
>CAWVVG010000109.1:0-9631 GCA_963932775.1 uncultured bacterium | reverse complement strand
GGATGCGGACACCGATGCAGATGCAGATGCAGACACCGATGCAGACGCAGACAGCGATGCCGATGCGGACGCAGATGGCGGTGTTTTCGATGACTCCTGTGACAGCGCCGACGACTGCACGAGCGACCAGTGCCCGGATGAATCCATGGGCTGTACTTGCCTCCTGGAAATCGGCATCTGCGTGCCCACCTGCATCACCGACGACGACTGCCCCAGTCTCGTGGATGTGGAATTCGAATGCACCGATGAGGGGATTTGTGACCTCCCCATCGACGGGTGATCTTTATTAGATCTCGTCCTCAAGATCGCCGTACGGATTGGACCGCTTCTTCCGGCGACTGAAGGCCACAAGCCCGAGCAACAACAATACCCCGGGCCCCCACACAAACGGATGACTGGGACGGTGGGAGACGTAATACCCAACAATCCGATCGGGACGAACCAGCGGGTGTCCGCCTTCGGGCCCAGTGAACTGTACAGTCGGAGCGAGTTTATTCATCAGAATATCAGCGGCAGCGGCGTCCGATTTTGTACCCCGCAACCACACCGCCATCACGCCACCATCGAAGGCGGCCACCATTAAGCGGATCGGGTTGTCACCGTCGCGGGGGCGAAAAAGCGCACCTGTACGGTCACCCACCACAATCTGCTCACCGGGTGGCAACTCTGCCCCGGCCTTTCCAAAAAACAAGGTGCGCCACTCGGCCTCAACGGTAGCGAAGGAGTGCTCGTCCACGGGGCTTCCATCCCAAAACTTCCTACAAGCAAACACCACACCAGGGTCACCAACCACCGGAGGTTGAATACCGACCCAGCACTCATCCGGGCCGAGATCTGACTTCCACATTTTGGAAGTGATCCCCAGGACCAACGGTGTCTCTGATTCAAGGGGTAAACGCCAGCCGTCAGGCAATGTCGCGCCAAAGCCCGCGTCCGAAGCCACATCACCTACCACCACATCCGCCGGCCCATTGGTGAGCTTGAAGCTCTCGAGCGTTCCGGTCAATGCCGTCCGTGCGGATTTGATATTCCTCTTCGACGCAATGACCCGACTGTGAATCATCTGACCATTGCCCGCGAAGGCAGCGCCGATGAAAATACCCTCGCTGCCGCTACCGTCCTTTGCCTTGAAAACAATCTCGGAAATGGCGGTATCTCGACCACCGATGGTCTTCACCTCAGTCTTCGTCACGGTCCCTTCACCGCCACCTTCCTTTGAGAGAACGCGCACATATTCTTCAGCAAAGGACGAGGCTGTCTCGGCGGTGATGACATTTTGGTAGGGCGTCAACCACAGCTTGTACATGATGGTACCGTTGCCACCTTTGGCCTTAAAATCCCAATCAGACCAACGGGTCATCTCCCACCCGCGCGGTGTAGTTAGCGTACCACCCACATCGTTCATCAAGTAGGGGTCCGCATGGGACATCGGTGAGACAAACGACACCCAAAGCAAGCAAAGAACCTTCAACATTTTCCCTCCCAACGAAGCAGGCTCCGAGGATAGATGACCGCCTTTGACCCCGCAAGCGGTAGCATCCAAGCATGACAGAACGTGCACACATCGGATGGGTTGCCCTGGGGGCCTTGATCGCTGCCGCCTGGGTTTGCGTACATATCGATGCACCCCTGGTAGAGGACAGCCTGTTTTGGTGGGTACCAAAGGGACTCAAGGCCGGCGAGGCCGGGTTTCCCCTCTCGCCCTCTGGAGCCTTGCCCCTTGCAATGAACGCTTCAGCCTCGGCCTTGCCCCAATGGTCTGGAGGCCTCCCGGACTATGGGCATCCCCCACTGTGGTACTGGTGGTTGGGCATCTGGACCCAATCGAGCGCAAGCCTCCTCAACATCCGACTGGCGACGCTACTGCCAGCCATGGCTGCTGGAGCTGGGTTCGTTGCCTTGGGCCGCCGACTGGGCAGTACCGTCGCCGGCTTCGCTGTATTTGCCTTGCCTCCATTCTTGGCCCAACTGCTGCGCCCTGAGCTCGATCTTCCACTGTTAGCGCTGGTACCCTGGGCGCTCATCGCATTGCTCGATCGGGCCTGGGTACGGTTCTCCGTCTTGTCTGCACTCGCAGTCTTCAGCAAAGAGCCGGGCGTGCTCTTGGTGGTACCCGCCGTGGTCACCGCCTTCGATGAGCGGCGTATAAGATTGGCTGCTTTGACACCACTTATCGCCCTGGGCATTTGGGCCGGGATGCACGGGTGGATGGCCCAGCCAGAACGGCTGCCCGACGGACTTATTGGGTGGGGCCAAGACTTGGCCACGGTCGCATTCATTGTATTCATCGCACAGGGACGCTTCTTGCTCCTACTGGGGCTTCGAAACTTCCGAGGTGAGCGCGCGCTGACTGCATTTGTGTTGGTGTGGATCGCATTCTTTGCCACCGTCGGATTCTTCGCCAACCGGGGCACTGCAGACCTCTTCACTCATGTCCGCTACCTACTCCCAGGTTTGGCAGTCGCCACAGTCGTGCTGTCCAAGCGACGCCCTTACCTCGCCGCAGCGGGCCTGCTCTGGCTGCACAGCGCTTCACCATTCGGACCCGAAGCCTCCATGTTTGGCATCGACCAAGCACGTTCCGAGAAAGCGGCAGCTCCATGGGTCGTGAAACAGATTCAACAGGGTGAAACCATCTGGGTTGGTAGCCATCAGGCCGCCGGACTGACCCAGCCCTGGGCCGGCGTAGTGGACACTCCAGCGACCGGCTTTAAGATCTACACCATATCGACCCACTCCTCTGAGATTGCGCCGGGCGATGTCGTTCTGGAGACCGCTTATGGCGAGCCCTCCGGGGCCCTACTGAACGGCAGAGAGAAGGAGCTCATCAAAGAGTGGAATACCCATGATGGAGCCGTTCGAGCCTGGCGAATTAGCGGGCCAGCGGGCTAAGCGAAGACCATGCGACAACAGTTCACCACCACCGAAGCAGGCCGACTCGACAAAGTCATCGCTGATCACACAAAACTGAGCCGAAAGCGTGCACGCAAGCTTGTGGAAGGAGGAGGCGTCAACATCAATGGTCAGCGGGCGAGGTTCGCAAGTCAGGCCGTCCCAGTGGGCGCCATCGTTCGACTCCAAACCGCAGCCGCCCCGACTCCAGAATTCCAGGTCGATGTGTGCTTTCAGGACGACGCGATCGTAGTCGTAAACAAGCCCTACGGACTTCCCAGTCAATCCACCAAGGAAGGGAACCGAACCCACCTGTACGGCCACCTCTGCAGTAAATTTCCGTACGTTGGGTTGCACCATAGACTCGACACTCCCGCCTCAGGTCTGGTGTTGTTTACGCTCCATCAGCAGTTCAACAAGTCCATAGCAGACGCCTTTCGGACCCATCAAATCGACCGGCACTATCATGTGGTGGTGGTTGGGAATCCTGGAGAGTCGGGAACCTGGGACGCACCCATCGGAGGCAAGCCTGCCCGAACCCACTTCAAGACGCTCTCGTCATCGCAAGGCATGAGCCTGCTCGAGGCCACCTTGGAGACCGGTCGAACACACCAGATTCGAATCCACGCTGCAGCGGTGGGCCACCCGATTGTAGGCGATCGCCGCCACGGCGGTTCCGCGGGCAAGCTCTGGCCCAGACTGGCACTGCACGCATCTCAACTAAAGTTCGTTCATCCAGCCAGCGGAGAGATGATCACGGTGTCTGCACCGATTCCTGAGGACCTTCGGGGATTGTGGGAACAACTGGCGCCTCTATGTAGCCCAGACTCTGAAGCTGATTGAACATCTCTCGGTCGGAGATGGTCACCCCGCCCACGCCGTCGATGGGCAACAAACTACCGCGCTTCTTCTTGAGCACTGCTGAGAGCCGACTGCCCGCCGCCTGGCGTTGCTCAGGCGCAAGTCTCCGGCGCTCGATTCCATCTGAATCCACGCCCCACAGCGAGCCGGAATTGGTCTCAAAAGCGAACTCCAAGCGAGCTTCACCATCGACTATGCTGACCTTGGGCGGGCCGTAGAGGATGTTCTCCGACAACGCGGTGTTGTCGTGATCGGTCGCGCTGCCATCGGCGATGGACCACAAATCCGTTCCCGAGGATCCACTCGGCCGCTCTGCGCCAGCCGACGAGAGCAAGCCCTGGACCAAGTCCACGTGCTCCACCACCGCGTCCACACGGCCACGATTAGGAACAGCGCCCGCCACGATCAAAGGGACTCGGGTGAGCTCACCCATCAGGGTGTGCCCATGCTCAAACCCCCCGTGGTCCCAGAATTCTTCCCCGTGATCAGAGGTCACCACCAAAATTGTGTCGTCCCATCGACCCCGGGACTTGAGGTCACTCACCAGGTACGCGAGGGCATCATCGACCAATAAAATTTCCTCGTCGTACCGCTGTCTCACGTACTCCTGCACCTCAGGTGAGGGTGGCGTCGTGCGGTTGGCCTGACCCACCAAGTCTTCCAAATTGATGTCGCTCGCCGCCGGGTTCTCACCTGAAAAGACGCCGAGCCGAGGTGCCGTGGCCTCATAGTTGAGGTGCGGCTCCATAAAATGGAGAAACAAGAAGCTCGGACCTTTCTGACCATCCAGCCATGCCATGCCCCGGTCCACCGTCTCGATAGCGGTTCGATGTTTCTTGTTTGTGGCCCCTTGATAGTCGTACACCTGGAAGCCCTGATTCATTTCAAATGCGGGTGCCATGAAGGTGTTGTTGACCACTGCAGCTGAACTGTAGCCTTGGGCGCCTAAGGCTTCCGCCAGGGTCGTCACACCTCCATCCAGCTTACCGAATTCAGTCCCTCGAAATGCGAGCCTGCCCACTAGGTGCTGATGGGGATACAAGCCGCTCAGCAAGCTCGCCATGCTCGGCAATGTCCACCCCGATGAAGCATAGGCACGCTGAAACCACATCCCATCACGGGCCAACTCATCCAGAAAAGGAGAGGTTGCGCGCTTGTGTCCGTACACACCCAGGTGGTCGGCGCGAAGAGTATCCACGACGACCATGACAAGATGGGGCTTGGGTGGCGGGGCTTCGGTTTGGCCGGGACAAGCCAGCAACAATGACCAGAACATAGGACCCCATAACCGAGGGGCTCAGTATAGACTCTTTCGACTGAAGGGACGTTGACTCATGGGTGGTATCGCAGGGATCGTACACTTCCGAGGAGAGCCTCCGGATCGGGAGCAGGCCCAACAGCTCGCCACCGGCGTCGCTCACCGGGGCTCCGGCGATAAATCCCTTGTCTTCGCCCTGCCTGCCATCTTGGCCCAGCGTGTCTTCAGCGTGGAGCGGAGCGGCCAAAAACCACCCTTTGACAACGACCGCTACGTCATTCTCCTAGATGGCACCGCTGATGGTGAGAGCACAATGACGGCCTGGAGCAACCACGGTCCGAACTCCTTGGAGAAGATCCCCGGCTCCTATGCCTTAGCGGTGTGGGACAGAACAGAGCGCGTACTCTGGCTGGCCCGCGACCCCGCTGGAACCCGGCCCCTATTTTACTCGACCAAGGGCCAGAAGACCGCATTCTCATCGTGCATACGCGCCCTCCATAAGCTCCCCTGGGTCAGCGATGAGATCGCCTCAGACAACCTCGCCGAGTACTTGAGTTTTCGCTACACCCACGCACCCCGCACCCTCTTCAGGGATGTCTCTTCAGTGCCCCCAGGCCATGTCGCCCGCATCGATTCTTCGGGGACCCGCATAGAGCGTTGGTGGAACCCCCAGTGGTGGTCTCCCGGCCAACCCGTCCCTGATTTTTCCATGATTTCAGATCGCGTAGACAATGCCCTTCGACGGGCCGTGGAGCGACGACTGCGAACCAACCAACCCACCGGATTATTGCTATCTGGGGGCCTGGACTCCGCTGCAATCCTCCACCATGCGACGGGAATCCTGGGACAAGCGCCGCCCACGTTTACCGTAACTATGGCCGGCGACAAGACCGACGAGAGTGCATTCGCAGCACGGGTAGCCGATTCTTACAAGGCTGAGCACACCTTGGTGCAGGTTACCAACGAAGACATGATGAGCGCCATCGATGTCGCCTCGTCTCAAATGGGGCAACCGCTCTCCGGACCCGCCGCCCTCGTCCAACACTGCTTTTTCCAGGCAATCAGCCCCGACGTTCGCGTCCTGCTCTCTGGAGCCGGAGGAGACGAAGTACTGGGCGGCCGAACTATGCCTCAGATCGCACGACGTCTACGGCATGCCCGAGTGGTCGGACGTCTTCCTGGGCCCGCCCGAATCATCGGCCGACGCATGGCCCGGGCCGCAGGAATGTCGGACCTCGCCAGCGCTCCCGCCCACTTTGGGCTGGAGCGAAAGATTGGCGGCTCCCGGGTGTTCTCCGCTGAGGAACGGGTAAGCCTGCTGCAAGACCCAGCCATGGCCAGGCCTGGCGTTCGACGCTCGATACTGGAACCCTTTTACCAAGAGGTTTCCTCCGATCCAATCAATGAAATTCTCCACGTATGGCAGCGGGGTTGGCTGTCCGAAGATGTATTGGCTCGGGCCGACCGCATGGCAGCACACTGCCAAATACATGCACGATTCCCGCTCCTGGATACCGAATTTTTATCCATGGCAGCCGCCATCCCAGGCCCCGAAAAGTGCAAGTGGAAGGGAATGGGCTTTGTCTCCAAAGCTCCCCTTCGTCACGCCATGCGAGGCCGACTATCCGAGCGCCTGCTCCACCGCCCAAAGCGTGCGGAGCCTTCCCCCATGGCGGACTGGACCCGAGGACCTGGCGCCCAGTTCCTACGAAATCGAATCGATGCGACCACCGAGCGCTGCAGCGACCTGTTCGTACCCGCGACGATTTCTGCGCTCATGAACTCACACCTCAATGGAGAGGCGGACCACTCGGTGCAGCTATGGATGCTCGTGATGTTCGATTCTTGGAGAGCCAGCTTCCGCTGAGCGCAATTCAGATCTCAACCGGGTGCTCTGGTGGCTCCGGATCGAGGTCATCCTCATCTTCCTGAAGAAACCCAAAGTGGAAGATGAACATGCCAAGGCCCACACAAATTGCGGCATCGGCCACATTGAAACTCGGCCACTCTGCAGTCCCGACCATATCGATAAGCCATGGCTTCAGTGTCGCGTTCTCCGTGTACACCCGGAGAAAGTCGGTCACACTCTGTTTGTCCAAGCGGTCAATGGCATTGCCGACGGCACCGGAAAGAATGAGCCCCAAGGCTGCCGCCTGAACCTTGTCTTCACTTGGAATCTCGTTGTACATCTGCCACAGCACCCCGAGGGCGATGACCGTGAACACAGCGAACACAGCCATGCGGTATTCGTAGTCATTGAGCATGCCCATGGCAGCCCCGCTGTTCTGGGCGTGAACCAACGAAAAGAACCCGTCGATGATCTTGATCTCGCCTGTCCGGTACGCGATGTTCTCAACGACCCAGATCTTTGTGGCTTGATCCAAAAGGATCAAGATGATGGTCACCGCTGCCACCCACTTAAACTTAACGCTCTGATACCAGTTATTTTCGCTCACAGTAATCCTCCAACCGGCCCCTCGTAACCGGACCCCTATTCTGGGCAATGCAGGTCATGCACAGTGAGGCAGGATAGGTGTGGCACTCAACGGGGAGTTGGTCGCAGATTGATGTGACCCAGTACCCGTCGGAGGGGACCCCATGCGTTGGATTGAGCTCGCCCTGATCGCCCTGGCTGGGCTCGCAGGTGCCATCAGTTTTGGTCGCATTCTTTGGTTTCGTCGCGTCGGACACATCTGGCCCAAGCGGTCCGAGATCAAAGTGGTAAACAAAGTGGGCTTGCTCACGGGCATCGCAGAGGTCGCACTCCAGACCCGAGTCATCGCAAACCGCCCCGTCGCGGGCATGGTTCACCTCGTAATCTTTTATGGCTTCGTATCCTTCGGACTCAAGAGCGGGACCCATGTCATCGCCGGAGTGCTGGGCATGACCGAGCCCATCCACTTGGGCCCCATCGATCCATTCCTCGATGTCATCGCCGTGATGGTGTTTGCTGCCTGCGTGTTCATGGCCATTCGGCGCTACTTCTTCATGAAAGAGCGACTCACACACCCGATTGAGTCCGGCTTGGTACTGAGCCTTATCGCGGGCCTGATGTTCACCTACATGCTGGAGCGCCCCACCTTCGGCGTAAATTTGGGCCTGGTCGGTACTGCCGCCAAGGTCAACTGGTGGGCCCACTACCTGATTCTCTGCGGATTCCCTTCGCTGATCGCCTACGGCAAGCACCTCCACTTGCTGATAGCACCCATCAATGTAGTCCTCAAGCACATGACAGAGCTGCCCTCCGACCGGCCAATCTCTGGTGGCGACTTCGAAATGCCCGAAGATGAAGACCTCTTTGAGGCCGAATATGGGCGAGTCGGCATGCCAAATGGCGTTGCAGACTTCAGCTTTCATTCCCTGTTCGACACTGCGGCCTGCATCGAATGCGGGCGATGCAATGATGCCTGCCCATCGGCCAGCGCTGGACTGAAACCCCGTGAACACTTTGTGCTCTCCCTGCGGGACCCGATCGTGGACTCTGAGGGTCTAGCGGAGTTGATTCCGCCGGACATCCTCGCCACATGCACCCAATGCCGCGCCTGCGACACGGTCTGCCCTGTAGGCAACCGCCCGGCCAAAGCAGGGCTGGAGATCCGGGGGAGAATGAGCTTTGAGGGCCTGTACCCTGTACCTGCAATTACAGATGGCGCCGCTCCGGTCACGGCTACCGGAAACCTTTTTGGCGAAGGCCCTGAGACCCGTGCGGCCCTCATTGCAGCCAATGATCTGCCCATCTACAACCACGACGAACACGACGTTCTCTTTGTCCTCGGTTGCCAAGGTGCCAACTCTCCAGACATTCAACCCATCGTGACCGCTACAGCGCGGTTGCTCGAAGCCGCCGGTGTGAAGTTCGGCGTACCAGAGACCGAGTCTTGCTGGGGAGAAGCCTTGGTGCACGGCGGTGGACTCATGGAAGACTGGCCGTTCTGGAAGCTGGAGCGGATCGAAGAGCTGGATACCGCGCTCAACGGAGACCGCAGCCGGACCATTCTCACCATCTGCCCCCACTGCAAAGACAACATCGGCACCCAGTATGCTGATGCTGGACACCACTTCCCATCGGTACGGTCCCACGTGGACTTTCTGGCTGAGCTGGTCCGCGATGGAAGATTAGCGGTGGAGAAGAAGAGCGAGTCCATGGCCGTCCATCACCCATGCAAGATGATCCACAACGACGAATCGGCACTGCTCGACGAGCTGCTCGAGGTCTCTGGTGTCACGGCCTATACAGCCGGCAAAAGCCCGAACATCCCCAGCTGCTGCGGCGGAGGCGGAGGCGGGTTTCTTTGGGACTCCCCAGCCACGGTAAACCGAGACCGCTGGGACAGCTTGGAGGCCACGGGACAAACCAAAGCCGTCACGTCTTGTCCAGGCTGCCGACGCATGCTGGATGTGGCCAAATCGGAAGAGGGCTCGGTCACGGACATCGCCAATGTGCTGTACGAGCGAGTTCATGCCGCCCGAGTGGCCAAACAGGCCGTAGCCGAACCAAATTCGACCGACGACAACACTCCAGAAGCTAAAATTTGACTCAAATCGCTTGACTGATAGGCCAAGCTTGCCGTAAACCGTAAGAGCATGCGCATTTTTCTCCCCATCATCGTCTTGGTTGGC
>CAWVVG010000108.1:0-9638 GCA_963932775.1 uncultured bacterium | reverse complement strand
TGGCCGCCTTAACGATAAAACTAAGGCCTGCTGCGGCGATATCGTACAGTTCATGCCGTTCACGCGATCCGTGCGTGTGGTCGCTGTTCACGTGAAAACCTGGCCGCCCAAACACACGGTGTCGTTTTACCAAACGCCGTTGGTTTCGCTCGATGGCTCGGGGAAAACACACCCGCCACCGACAGCGAGTTTGCTGTTCACTGATCTGATCAATCTCGGACAAGAAGCTGTATGTAGACTCGCCCTGTCCATAGCGAAAACAGACCACATCGCCTTCTTTTATCTTGGCGACTTTCAAATCGACTTCACCGTGAGTGAAGAAGCTAAATGTCCTCTCCTCCGGGTTCGGAAAAGAAAGAGAACCAGGAACATGAACCGCCCCGACCTCCATGATCGCTTTGCCCACTTCTGCTGCCGCAAAATACAGGTGTGCAACCACATCTTCATCTCGGGTCAGCCACATGGGTCCGCTATCGGACATCTCCACCTCCGTCAGGACCAAAGGGTATCGCAAGCTGCTTGCGAATGCTGGCCAAAGCGCTACGAAAATACGATGTATGTACGCAGCCTAGCCATTGAGGGACTCTCGGATCTTCCCCGCTTTAAGGCGGACTCGTTGGGCCGTGAGGTCGTAATTCACGGCCCCAGCCCCGCAGCGTCCGCTGTTGGAGACGGGCTCAGTCTATTGTTCGGCGCACTCAACGAGTCGGTGCTTCGAAGCCTGCTCCAAAGATGGGGACTGGCTCAGGCGGGGGAGGATGTGGAGATTGAATCAACCCCACTGCCTATCCAGGCGAGCTGGGCCGACAGACTGGGGGCCCGAGCCCTAATCACCGATACCACCAGGCGGCGCATCCACGTAGCCGCTGACATCGAACTGGATCCGCTTATGGCGGCCGATCTCCGTGCCGCTGCCGGGGGGGAACCTCGCCTTGCGGTGGGCCTCAGCTCCGCGCCGCTGGTTCACGTCGCAGTGAGCGCCTTTTTTGCAGCCAGCTGGGATGTGCTCTCCATTTCCGTCCAAGCAGTGGTAATCGGAGGCGAACGATTTCCCAGTCAAGGACCGGAGCGCGCCGCCTGGCTGACCCGCCTGCTCCAGCGGCTGGGAGAGCGCTACACAAGCCACGATGAGTCCGCCCTTCATGCCGAGCGCACACTGGCGGCCATGGTCAGTGCAGCGCCCAGTGAGCACAAAAACTACTGCCGCTGGTCCTCCTTGGTAGAGACCTGTGCCGATAACGTTCGGCCAGCACAGCGAGGAGAATCCGGGGCACTTCTTTTGGCGGAAGACCGGCCCATCACACGCTTGGGCTCAAAAACAGTTCGGAAGATTCATGTGGCCACCACTGCAACACTCTCAGGCGCAGATGTGTTGTGGGTGGGTCAACCCGACCCATGGGAGACACAGCTGACCTCTGCCGATGACGCCCCCCTGGAACAACTCTGGACCGTGGCTGAAGACGGGGACATCAACCCATCGAATGCATCACCCCCACGATCGGTTCTGCGCTTCGAAGCATCCGAAGAATGAATGCCATTTGTCATCGGTGCGGAAGCATAAAGGCCGGCGCATTTCTTTCTTGTTCAGACTGCGACTACGCTCCACGGGGGACCGACCGTACGGTCGCGTGGTTGTTCTCAAGCAGCCACCTGAGTGAAGAAGAGCTGAAGCTGGCGGCGAACCGGGTCCGAGGTGGAGAACTACCTGAACCATCGGTGGCACTGCGGTCTCACGCCCGGGCAAGAATGGGTCGACCCAAAGCCGCTGAGCACACTGACACCCCCCTCGAGAGCCTTGAGATGGTTGCGATAGCGCTTGCCAACCTACTGCTCACCCCTTTGGCTGGCTTCGCTTTGTGGTGGGGCCTCAAGCCCAGTCGGCCCACGGCGGCGCATCAGATCCTGCGGGTGACCGTCCCCATATGTGCCTTACTTGGCCTCGGCTGGTCAGCCCTCGTAATCAACCGATTGTTCGGCTGAGCGACCTAAGCGTTGCCATCCATAATCCGAGCAATGACCTCACACCCTGCGAAACCAAGGCCGTGGAAGCGGGCCCCAAAGACTTGCTCTGTGGCTCCCTCTTCTCCTTCGTGAACACCGATCACCTCGAAACGTACCGGAATCGAATCGCTTCCAGGTATGTGAAGTATGCCTCGCAAGACCTGTCCTTCGACGAATTCATCCAGCTTCGCGTCATAGGCCACCCCGATGCCAGCAGGCGAGAGGTCATGCACCAACAAGGTTCGCTCCTGGCCACCGGGCTGCTGAACCACCACCGTGACCCGCTGGCTGCCCAACAATTCATGTCGCAACACCATGCGTCGATCGTTCCTGCGAATGTCACGGGGAATCGCGAGCAACCACTTTGCTGGCTGAATCTCCATTAGTTGGGACTTGAACTGATATTCGTCTGTGAGCGAAGCGTACTTGAGAAGCACGATCTTCCCCTTCCGGAGCATGCGCTCGGGCATCTCATGGCCCGGGCCGGGCTCAAAGACCACGGCCTGCGCATCCGGATCCGGAGCAAGCAGCCGTCCTGAGATCGACCTACCGCCAATCACCACGGTGACGACCTCAATCGCAGCCATCGCCCAAAACAGGTGGGCGACTACGTCTTCTTTGTGGGCAACGAAATCTGCTCCAGCCATGCTTTACCTCTGAGAAATGGACTCAAATAGTATGAAAGCTGAAGCGGCTTGTCTACGATTTATGGAACGTCCATGGAGGCCACGCGGCGCTGTAAAACCAGCGCCATTACTCCGGTCCATACCAGTAGACATACAGCGACTTCAGGGTGCCATCCTTCCTCGATGGAGGCCCAAAAGTTTAGGCCCGTTCCAGGCATAAATCGCCCGAATACACTGGCGGATTCAACCCCGAGAAAGCCGAGTCCCGACAAACCCAACCGCACTCCCCAGTCGGCGCCCAGGCTGATCATTCCAAACACCACCACAGTGGCGGCAGAGCGAGCGTAGGCCGAAATCAGCATTCCAAAAACAATCAAGCCCAGGTCCGTGTAAAGGGTCGCAAAATGACCGATAAAAATTTCCGCCCACGGTCCATCCGAACCCAACAAAGGTGTGGCAATCATCAGAGCAATCGACAAATTCAACAGGATCGAAACAGCAGACCAAGCCCACAAGACGGCCACTTTGCTCAGCAGCAAGTGAGTCCGTGAAACCGGACGAACCAGCTGCTCTCGGAGCACGTGGGTTGAGCGTTCCCCAGCGAGGGTCTGGCCTGAGAGAAAGAACAAGAACAAAGGAATGATGAAGAAGTTTCTTGCCCGAAGGGAGAACTGAGCGGCATCCGGTCCAGAAAAAGAGATCAATTGGTCGATGGGCTGCCCATTAAATTGCAGCCCAGAGTCACCGTCTCCCATCAATGAGCGATAGCCCAACACCACCAAAAGTGGAATCACGGCTGAGGCCACCCACATCGCCTTCGCACTCGACCGCCTGCGCAGGACAGCCCACTCGGCTTCGATAATGGGCGTCATGTGGACCTCGCTTCAGTGGAAGACAGGTACAGGGCCTCCAGATCGCCACCCACTGAAGACTCCGCGACGAGAACTCCTTGGTCCAAGATACCCACCCGCGTGCACATTTTTTCGACTTCGCTCAATAGATGAGAAGACACGAAGATGGTCGTCCCCCGATCGGCAGATAGTCGACACAGCAGCTCCCGAACCTCCGCCATCCCCCGGGGATCCATCCCATTCGTTGGCTCGTCGAGTATCAACAGCTTTGGCTCCCCGAGTATGGCTCGGGCCAAACCCAAGCGCTGACGCATCCCGAGGGAATAGGTACCAACGAGGTCATCTCCCCGGCCTGCCAGGCCTGCCGACTCGAGCGCGGGGCCGACCACATCCAGCGTCAGGCCCGCATATCGGGCGGAGAGTTCCAGGTTCTCTACGCCAGAGAGAAATTCATGAAACGCCGGGGTCTCCACCATGGCCCCCACCATTCGAAGGCGGGAGACTCGGTCGCTCTCACCAAAGATCTCTACGTGCCCCCGATCGGAAGCGATCAAGCCGAGAATGCATCGAATGGCCGTAGTCTTGCCCGCGCCATTCGGTCCCAAGAAGCCATAAATCTCACCTGGACGCACAGCGAGCGTAAGATCTCGCAGCGCTTCCCTGGCGCCAAAGCGCCTCGAAAGTCCAGTCGTGACCAATGCGTCACTTGCCACTGTGCCCGTCTCCTAGTATCTCTGCATTCCAAAGAACAGGCTTAGGCCATGGAGTGCTGGATGTCCAAATCACTGATGATCGCCCTGTGTATTGCTCTCTCGAGCGGCTGCACTCTACCCAAGACAACCTCCGATGATTCGGACACTGGTGCCCACAGTGGCGGAGGAAGCAGCCCCGCAGGTGGAGCCAGCATCTACGACATACAAATGGGAGAGTACGCCGAGGGCTCGGTGCTCACCATCCACGAAGCGGTCGTCACAACCCAGCTTACCGACGGTGAAAACCCCGCCTTCTTCATCCAGAGCAAAGACGGCGGCGCCTACAACGGGCTCTACGTCTTTAAGTACGACGAAGTGGAGTACACCCCCACCCCGGGCGACGTGATCTCCATCACCGGCGAGTACACCGAATATTACGGAAACTCTCAGCTCAAGGTCATCGAGTCTGGAGCCATCGTCGTCACGGATTCCAACGCGGATATCGTGCTCTCCGAATTAACGGAGGAGCCTGAAAACTGGGAAGCCTACGAGAGCGTCATGGTCCAGTTCACCGACATGGAGATCACCTCGGCCGAGAACCTCTACACATTCGGAACCGTCGACTTGGCCATCGGGTGCAGCATGGACAACCTGTTCACCAACTACGACGCCGAAGACGGCGCATTTTATTCGTCCATCGTTGGACCCATCACCTTCGGTTGGGACATCTTCACCGTCGTTCCGCGTTCTGCGGATGACCTCGCTGGATACACAGGCACCATCGGCGGCAGCGGCGGCGGCAGTGGCGGTGGCGGTGTGGCGGTCGATGGAACCGTAGCCGAAGTCCAAATGGGCGACATCAACGAAGGAAGCATCGTGACCCTTAGTGGTGTAGTGGCCACCAGTGGGCTGAACTACAACGAAGATGGTTTCTTCATTCAAGATGCGGACGGCGGCGAATACTCAGGCGTATACGTCTACCTCTTCGACGAAGCGCTCGAAGGCCTGGCCGATGTGGCCGCCGGCGATGTACTGAACATCACCGGAGCAGTCACAGAATTCTTTGACCTCACCGAGATCTCTGTGAGCAGCGCCGATGACATTCAAGCCACCGGCGATACCGCTGCAACCGTCGTCGATCAGCTGGACACAACACCGTCCGATTGGGAGGCCTGGGAAGGCTGCTTGGTGGAGCTTGCCGATGTGAACGTCACCTCCGATGAGGACGATTACGGTGCAGCCAGCACCAACCACGGCGCGATGCTCGATGACGACCTCTTTAGCTTTGATGTGAGCAACGGCGATACCTTCAGTGCGGTCACTGGTCTGGTCACCTTTACGTACGATGAATACCGTCTGCTTCCACGGTCCGCCGCAGACATGGCGGACTAGACCCGAAAACCGCTCAGGCGCATTGGATTCAACGTTTCGTCGCTCCGGGTCCGACGGGAGTTGATCCACTGCGCTGCCAAGGCTACAACCGCTCCACAACCATATGGAGCACCCCATGGACATCAACAAAGACGGCACCACCTCCGAAGAAGAGTACTTCTTGACCTTGCGGATGGAACAGCTCGCGAAGTTGCGCGAAGTGGCCGCCATTGAGAACGCTGAAGAAGCGGCAGAAGCGGCCCGGGAGCTTCACTTCCACATGTGTGGAAAGTGCGGAAAGAACATGAAAACCATCCAGTTCAATGGCGTATCGATCGAACGCTGTGAGTGCGGTGCAGTTCTTCTTGACCCCGGTGAGCTCGAGCTCTTGGCAGGCAAGGATGACTCCGGATTTTTATCGAGATTGTTCGGCCGGAACGGTTGAGTCCCCGTGGCGGTTAACCCTGCTACCGTTCGCGAAATGGCAACGCTCGCAAGGCTCGCCGTTCCCGAAGACCAGATCGAAGCCCTAGCAGGCGAGATGGATCGCATCCTAAATTTCATGGGTGACATTGCTCGCTTTGAAGGCGGAAAGCCAGAAGATGGCCCGCCCACCGCACGACGCCCCGACCAACCGACACCAACATCCTGCGAGGGCTTGATGCCCACAAAGTATGTCGATGACGCCGGCGCCATGACCGTTCCACCCATCAAGGGCGCGAGCTAATGGACGCCCTCGTTATCGCCGGCGCCGTGCGAATGGGGAACCGAAGTGCAGTAGATGTTGTTCGTGGGGCCCTCGATAGGGCGGAGCTGAACAAACACCTCGGTGCCTTCACAATATTGCATCCCGAGCAAGCACTAAAGCGAGCGGCCGCCATCGATGCTGCCATCAAGGCCGGAGCCGACCCAGGACGTCTGGCCGGAGTGCCCATCGCGGTCAAAGACAACATCGCTCATGCAGGACACCCACTCACCGCAGCCAGCCGCCTGCTCCAAGGTCACACAGCCCACACAACCGCCACTGCCCTCAGCCGACTGGAGGACCAGGGTGCCATCGTCATCGGTCGAACCAATATGGACGAGTTCGGCATGGGCAGCTCCGGCGAAAATTCAGCCTACGGTCCCACTCGAAATCCGATTCACAACGACCACGTGCCTGGGGGCTCGTCCAGCGGATCCGCAGCGGCGGTCGCCGCTGGAATCGTACCCATCGCACTGGGCTCGGATACAGGCGGCAGCGTTCGACAGCCGGCAAGCTTCTGCGGGGTGGTTGGGCTGAAGCCAAGCTATGGGCGAATCAGCCGCTCAGGCCTGGTCGCCTTCGGAAGCTCCCTCGACCAAATTGGGCCCATCACCCGCTCGGTGCGCGACGCTGCAGTCGTGACCCAGATCATGTCAGGACACGACCCACTGGACAGCAGCACACTGACTGAGCCCATGTCCATGCCGGAGGAAACCCGGGGCCCCGACCTCTCAACCATCCGTATCGGACTGCCGACCCAATGCTGGGCGTCGGGTGCAGATCCGGGTGTACTCGACGTGGTGCGCGCCGCCGTCGAGCGTCTCGCTTCCCTTGGTGCAGACATCGTTGAGGTCGATATGCCGACCCTCGAGGCGGCCATCCCAGCCTACTACTTGCTCACGGCCGCGGAGGCCGCATCCAACCTGAGTCGCTTTGATGGAATCCGGTTTGGACATCGAGCGGAGGCAAGCGACCTGCTCCAGACTTATGTACAGACCCGCTCGGAAGGCTTTGGGCCCGAGGTTCAGCGGCGAATCTTATTGGGAACATTTGCGCTGGCCGAGGGCTACTCAGAGGACCTGTATAAGCGCGCCAATGCTGTACGCGTGCGCATGCGAGCCGAGATCGATACGACCCTCACGGGGGTGGATGCCATCGCCATGCCCACCGCACCAACACCCGCATTCAAACTCGGCGAAAAATCCAGCGACCCGTTGTCGATGTACCTATCTGACATCTACACCACGCCTCCATCCTTGACCGGACATCCGGCCTTGAGCGTTCCAGCAGGGGATTTAAACGGGCTGCCGGTTGGGCTTCAGTTGGTGGGACGAAGCCAAGACGAAGCGGGAATCCTCGCCTTTGGAATGGTGATTACGGGCCGGTGAAAGTAGGGTGGGGTGTGACTTCTCCCCGCCAACCTCGGCGCACGATGCGACCGACAATGCTCGCAGCACTTCGGGAGAGCCCGTGGTGGCTGGCCACCATCTTGAGCGCCACAGCAATCATAGGCTCGATCCCCACCCTAAATCACCCATGGGGCAGCAACTGGCCCATGTACTTCGAAGCTGCCCACTATTTCTGGGACCCAACGGCCGCCTATTTTGGATGGCGTCCGCCCCTGTACCCACTGCTTCTCGCGAGTGTGGGGGCAAAAATGGGCTACGTCGCAGGCGCCCACCTAATCGCCCAAATCAGCATGGTAATCGTGGTATTCGCCACCGGAATCTTCGCACGACTGATGACCGGAGTGTGGCCCGCTGCACTCGCCGTGCTGGGGATTCCCCTTCTTCAGTGCGCGGTCGAAGGGGCCATGTGGACCAATATGTACCCGCCGACCGCAGCGGCACTTGCGCTCGCAGCAGCGGCTTCTGCCGCCGTCTGGCGCAAGCCCTCTCTTGGGCTCGCCCTGGCCACCGGAATCTTCGCGGGGCTCGCCTGGCGAATCAATCACCTGGGCCTAGTCGCCATTCCCATGGGCCTCGGCATGACCCTCGTGGGGGCCAGCCGAATCAATACCCGGGCGCTGTGGCTGGGACTGCCCCTGATGTTTGGCCTCGGGGCTGGAACCATCTACCAGGCAGACATCTTTGTCGTGGAACAATGGAATGTTCCACAAGAAGACTTGTCCACACAGGTTCTTCAGCGGCGGCGAGAAGAGCTCGATCGACTCCGCACCGGCAATGCCGACACGAGTCAATACAGCGCCTGCACGGATCTGACACCCAAGCCGCTCAACCTACGGGAGCTGACCAACGAATGCGGACGACAATTTATCCGCGCCAATTACGGAACCTTGGTCGCTGAGGACTGTGCCCCCTCATGGCCCACCCTGCTGTGGTTGTTGCCGCTTACGCTCCTTCCTTCGGCCACGCGGAGGTCTTGGACAGACACCGCGGCCAGCGTCCTGGTCTTTGGAGGACCACTGGGAGCCTTTCTTGTCGCGGCCGCATGGACTTCATATGCCGAAAAATATGCCATCAGCTTTCTGCCAATGATGGTTCTTATCGTCCCCATGGCCTTCACTCGTCTCGGTGGATGGGTGGGCCTCGCGTTCGGGCGAGTGGCCACGGGCCGCCTCATCGGGCTCGCTGTAGCCGCAGTGTGGACGGTTCAGCAATGGCCCGGAACCAGCACCTTCAGGGCCGATCCGCCGAACATCAACACCGACTGGGAGAGCGTGTCCGGAGAGGTCGCCGCATGGGCCGCCCAAGACCTCAATGCCCAGGACATCTTGATTGACTGCGTTCCCTTAAACATCGACCTGGTTCTCTTGCCCGTCCAGCTCTCCACCTTGGAGGGGGTCAGCACCGAACGCGAGTGCATGGAGTGGATAAAGACGCCCCCCACCAGCACGGGAAAGACCTGGATGGTCCAGCAGGCCTTCCCCGAGATGCCCGAGACAGGCGAGGCCCACCTGCGGATGCACGGCTGGCGATTGGTCCAACAATATGACGACCGGCACCGTCTCTGGGTCCATCAGCCATGATGCGCTAGCTAGCACTCTCGCTGTTCACCTTCCTCATCGTGCTCTCCGGTGGGTGAGGGGCTCTGTCGGGCCCTGTGGACCGTCCCCGAGTGATCAACGCCGGAGTCCCTGCCTACACGGTGCAACAGTCTGCGGTCTTCCTCGAAGAAGAAGGCGACCGACTCCAGCCAGACATGATCTTGGTCTACCAACGATGTTCTGCCATCGCATGCGATCGACACCCACAACCCACTGGTACGGTTGACCGGAAACGATCGCAAGATGATCGAGCGACACCGGCTTATTGCCGAACAGATCGCAGCCTCACTTCGCTGAAGCACAGCCTACGGGGTCCGCTCCAAGCGGATCTTCGCCCGGGTCTGG
>CAWVVG010000107.1:0-9712 GCA_963932775.1 uncultured bacterium | reverse complement strand
GGCTCTCCCGGTAGGACCAAGGCGACCCCAGACTCATGCTCAAAAGTAAGCCCTGGGCTCATGTCCACGACGACATCACCATGAGAGGTAATGCGGACGAAATTACATTTCCCGAGGACTCGAGAGAGAGACCTTGGCCCCATCGTGTCCCAGGCAAGAATACGAGTAGGGGACCGGCATTGAGACCAGAAGTCCTCAACAACGCCTTCCTTATCGCTGACCAAGTAGCGGACATTGCCCACGTCAGTTGACATGAGTATCTGGTCCTGCCGAGACCGCGGTCCACCATCAAGCCGGCACATCTCTTCGATCGCAATTTCCAGTTGATTCTCACGAGATGCTGGCCCACCAGTTGGCAAAAACAGCAGTCGGGTCCGAAGCAAAAGAAGCCAACCAAATCGAATTTCTGACTCTCCGATTAGCTCTGTAACAAAGGCAGACAAGATGATCTGTTCGCCGTGGGTGTACTCAACAGCATTGGTCCAGCTATCCAAGCAGTTCTGATACCGAGGAGTCGAGGTGTTGTCGGCGTTAATGGCCAGTTGGTATTGCCGATCGCGAACGAGGCCCTGAAATGCATCGAATCGTTCCTGGACATTTTGAACTGCAAAGGCAAACGTCTGGTGTCCAGCCCGCACGATTAACTTTCGCTCAGGCCACCCTCGGATGGACAGACGCGTGATGTCCTCGACCGCGAATTTGATGTCCTTTACGCCAACCATTGCATCCAACAAACCGGTGGGCTTGAAGTAAACAAATGTAGGTGTGAAGTGGAGTTCGCCTGGGTGAGCGATGGGCCCACGTCGGAGCTGTACGTCCCAGTGGTCTAACGCCACCTCCTCGGCGGTGAAGGAGTCACTTGGGTCGCCGAGCATGGCCTCAAGACGATTGAACAACTCTGGAGTGAGCGGGCCACCGATGACGACGGATTGTTGGCCTATGGTGGCGTGGAGCCGTCGTCGGAGGCCTTTAAGTGTCCAGGATTCGATTTCGTTTAGGCGGACGTCGATCTGGGTGGTGTTCCAGAGCAGCTGCTCGATTCCCAGCCCAGGCAAGAAACGCAGTCGCTGGTCCGTCAGGGTGAGCTCCCCGCGGATGGCCATGACGTTGTTTACAAAAAACTCGGCCTGGCCTTGAAGAAGAACCCGCTCTCCAGGTAGAAATAGTTGATCCTCTGATGGCGTATCTTCGCTCAACAAAGCCATCAGGCGACCGTGCATTCGTATGGCCCCACGCCCAGAAAAGCGGTGAAGGTTGTCTCCGACGTACAGATCGAGGTTGTGGTTGATGCCGCCAGCGCTGACTTCTGTAATGGCATCGACCGGAATCATTAGGTCCTGGGCTCCCGCGAGCCTGTCGAGAACACGCGTAGGTGAAAAGCTGACCAGATCCTCGCTGAGTACCAACCGCCCAGGGTGAGCAAGCGCTCCACGATGGTAAAGGCAGTCGACTTCGCTCAGTGTCCCGAGGTCCTCCTGGGAGGACGATGGAATTTCATTCGACATGAACCCGTCGTTGGCTTGCAGGGTGGTAAGTGGAGAACCCGCATAACCGGTGAATAGTCGAAAAACTTCCCGTTTTTGGTGAAAGTCCATTTAGTAAGGGCCAAATGGCCAGGTCAGATGAACCCCGGGTCATGCAGAGATAAATGGGGTTCGCCTTGGTGAATCACTGTATGCGGTCAAGCACCTGGGCCGGTCAGCTCTGTGGTCGGTGGCCGGGCCAAGCCCGATCTCAATGACCCAAGCGCGCCCGAAAGAGTCAAGGGTAGATAGGTCGAAGGTTCGGGGAAGCTTCAAAATGACTCGTCCCGCCAACGCCACGAGTGGCACCAGTTCGGGCCAGGGGCCAAACAAGACCTCAAAGTTCATGCCATCTCGGTCCCAGTTCACACCGCCCCAGGGTGGGTCCAGGAACAACGTTGCCCCAGGATGGGACTTTAGGCCGTCCGTTAGGAGCGTGATGGCATCAATGCATTGGAATTCTATGTGTTTCTGGACCCCGAAATGGAGGGCATTCTGACGAGCCAATGCGATTCGCCCTGAGGCTTGGTCTCCGGCGATGACATTCGCTCCAGCCCATGCGGCAGCGATGGCATCTGCGCCTGCGCCACAGAAGGGGTCGATAACCATTTTTTGCGGGGCGGATAGCAGGGCACCGTGGCGTTCCGCAATGCATCGGGGCGTAGCGGAGAAGTGCCCCTCAGTATCCAAGTGTGGGAGCCAGGCTTTGCCCTCATAAGATCGTTCTCTGTTCCGCTGATTGCGTCTTACGGCTGGCAGGCTCTGTCCAGGCCTGAGATGTACATCGACCATTAAGGGAGCGCCGCCCAGCCCCAAGCCCCCGAGGTGGTGGACCCAGGTGGCTGCCGCGTCGACATCCAGGGTGATTCGTCCATCTACGGTGCCCAGCCACCGATCAATCTGAGCCTCAGTGATGAGACCACCGGGCTGATGAACCTGAACCTCGATGTCCCCGCTGGCATACTCGGCTGTCCAAGAGTTGGCCCAGGCCTCGATGGCCAACGCCGTTGTGTCTTCTTGGTCAGTTTCGGTGGCTTGAATCAAGTGGCTGAGCTCCACCTTAAGGGCGCTAAGGTCCATGTCAGGCACAGGCGCGCGTGCCAAGAGGCGCTCGACCGTTGCCCGATCATGAAGCTGGGTTGGGTAGCCCTCCTTTCGAAGGCGCCGGCTCACCTGGATGACGCGCTTCCAGGCGGCCTTAAGGGAGACATGGGGTTCGATTTGGCCCAGTGCTTGGCGCAGCGTGCTCACAGAGCTTGGAACATCACAATGAACCTGTCGACTCGGTCGGTATGGCTTCCTCCCAAATTCTCGTCCAGATAGGCATGTCCGCCTTGAATGCTGAGGCGAGTTCTGTACAGCGGATGCTTGTCAGCTACCATTGTTTTTATAGTAAGTGACCAGTCGAACTCGGTACCCAGGCGGTAGCCCTCGGTTTCTTCTTTGAGTTGGTTGACGGGTGTGCCGCCGTTTCGCAACGTGTAGAAGGGGTGAGCGATGGGCGCCGTCGCGGATGCAAAGAGAACGCCCGTGCGCACAACAAGCCAGGGCAGGGGCTTGACCTGAATTCTAGGCTGAATGTAGGAGGCCCTTCGGAATGCGCCCTCATGAACCGTTGCCTCCACACCATCGGGCGCCTGCCCCGCATATTCTGGATTGGTCACGAGGTTATAAGTGGCGGCATCAATGCCCCCTTGCACCTCGTCGAACAAGATCATTCCCACTCCGAAATTTCGGTCGAATGTGAAGTCGTGAGAGGTGTCGTCCGTGGGGTCGCCATCTCCGCTGGCAAAGCCGGAACTGGCCCCAAATTTGAGTCGGTCATCCATTACGCTGAGCATTCCCAGCGCGGTTGCACCACCGCTTCGGATATGAATCCGCCGAGGAGACTCGGTTGTGGTCGACCGGTTTGTCTTGCCTGAAATCCCTGCGGCCTCAAAAGCGAGACGGAGCTTCACCCCATTCGCTACTCTAGTGTGGGTGTCTGCAAAAGCGTCCAGGACACCGGCCCGGGTCGTCCGGCCCGTCAACAGTTCGTCTTGTTGGCGGCTCACCGCGTACACTCCGAGCTTATCGTTGCCTTTCGTCCAGAGAGTCGACAAAATGCCTTGGTGGGTCCACTGGTTTGACGCATCGATGGTCAGTTCGTCCTCCACCACCCTGTCCCAGGCGCCGGTGAAGTGCCAAGGGCTGTCTTTTGAAGGCTTTGTGGTGAATCGGGCGCGCATGACTCGGTCGCCGAATTCTGGCAGCCCAAAGTAGGGGTTGTGTTCCCCATCGTTGGCCAGCATGCCGAGGCCCCAGTGAGATGTCATAAGACCCATCTCAAGTTGCCCGACGGGAAGGTTGGCCCCAATCTTTAGGGTCCGGGGCGCTAAAGCGGCGAGTCCATTCTTGTGCCGGTTCCGTTGGTCGCTCGAACCAGGAATGGCCCAATGCTCTCCCCAGATTTGGCCGCTCAATCCACCAATCTCCGCTTCCACGACCACTTCTTTGTTGCTGAGCTTTAGTCCCAAGATGGAGCGCATCTCGATGTGGCCACCTTGGCCACCCATGGTGCCCTCAGCATCCACGGGAAATTCGCCCGTTTGGTCGTGGGCCGCCCAGATGTTGGCATGTGTCTTGAACTTGACTGGACCCGGGTCGGCGCCAAAAGCCACTGCTGAGAGCATTCCAAGAATGGCGATCATCGTGCACCTCCTTCGAAGGGCGTAAGCCAATCGCAAGTGTGGTCCGCCATGCATGGGTCATCTGTCAGCGTCTGGCCACCGGATTGGAAGTACCGCCCAATCTGATGAATCGCGAAGCTGTTGATGTCGAACGAGAGGCTCGGCAGTGGTGTGGCAAAGCCATGGCTGCCATTCGGATTGACGTAGGGCATGCGCATTCCGCTGACCCCGGCCTCTGTTTGGATGGTTATGCGCAGCGGCTCATGGGATGGCGCACCATAGTCATCCGTTCCATTGTCCAGATCGTCGGGGTCAAACAAGGCGGGGTTACCGTTGACGTCCACCCAGGGCCCGAACTGCTCCAGCCCCCGCACTACTTCTGTGTCGATCAACCATTGGTCTACCGTCATCCCGTAGCGAGGGTCGATGTTCTCGTAGTCGATCATGCCGGCGGCTCGGGCCAGGGCAATTTCCGCGTTGACTGCTACGATCATGTCTCCCGGCGTGGGTATGATGAGCGTATTGCGGATGCCGCCTAAGCCCTTGAACGGTTCCTTGAGGTATGCCCTCGCGTACGAAATGGGGTCACCGGGTTCGATAATTAGCCCCGTAAAGCTGGCGAGACGGCGCAGGCTTGGAGAGCCCCGCATGTGGCCGAGGCCCTCAGATGCAGCGACGAGGGGTGAGCCCACGGTGTAAGTGACGCCTTCGAACATGGCCTCGGATTCAAATGTGTCGATGACTGTGACTTGGTTTCCGTCTTCATCCCAGATGGTCAGACGGAGGGGGTCTCCGAGGCCTTCATTGTTCTCCACAGTCCAGACCCCTGTTCCGGGCCCTTCGTCTGGCATGCCGGTGAGGACTCGCTTTCCGAAAGCATCGGCAGCGTCCGCGGGGATGGGCACCCGGAGGCGTCCGTCGTCGGGAATGTGGAAGAGACGCTCTTCGCCATTTTCAAGGTTCTCGAGCAGGATCTCTCCGCCCGCAGGTATGGCCTCAAGCGTGGCGAAAGGGAGATTTACCTGATCCCGACCCGAGATGACATGCTGGCTCAGCACCAATCCGCCGTCTTCATCGGGCGTACCCAAGATGAGCGGGGTGATCAGTCGACCGATGACGGCTTCGACCACACCCTTGAGGGGAGACCGGATGCCGATGTCCATCATGCCGCCGGCGCCCACAATGGAGGCGCTCGCGGTCACTTCGGGCTCTATTGCTGCGGTAACAGCCGAGTTGATTCCGCCTAAGGAACCACCGACGAGGAAGAACTCAGCATCGGGGCCGCCCAAGTCTGGGATGCCGTCATCGTTCCAGTCACAGGTCATACGGCTGCCGGTCTCAGTCTCCATGGTGCCTTCACCGCAGGCGCGCAGTGCCTTGATCCATTGACTGTTATCGAGGGCGGCCTGTCGGACCATGTCTCGCGTATGGAAGCTGTCGGCAATCCACTGATCTGCACCAGAGTCGGGCTTGCCATCGTTGTTTACGTCCCGCTGTCGAGAATCCTGCAGGTGCTTGAGAAAGGGCGTGAGGTTGAGGTTCTCCAGCAGAGCCTCGACGGCCTGTTCCTCGGATTCGTTGATGGTGGGACCGTGTCCAGGGTAGTCCATCGCACAGGCTGCAAAGCCCATGCGGTTCATGGCCCACGAGAATCCGAACATGTCGAAACGACTCGACCCATAGCCATGGCCGAAGATCGCAACGGATACAGGGCCATCGTCGTGGTGCTTTGGAAGCACGCACGTAAAGACGATTCGCTGAGGGCCTACAACCATGGTCCCCGATACGGGATCCAATTTCCAGTATTCGTCGGTGTCGTCTCGCCCGCCATCGTCTGAGTCGGTGAGTAAGTTGGGCGAAATGAAGCTACCGCCAACGATGTCGGAAGCAAAGCTGTCATAGGCGTCGACAATCATACCCGCGGCCTCATCGGACCCAAAGAACCCCAGCGCTGCAACCGGTGACAGGAGTGCGCTTACAGGGAGCCGCATCACGTCTTCGATGTCATCGTCTTCGTGCATGGTCAGCCCTTGCCCGATCGTCGCGGGAAAGGCATCTCCGAGCCAATGCCAGGGTCCATCTCCATCCAACCCCTTTCTAAGGTCAACCAAGTCGCCGGTGATTCGTCCGGTGGTAAAGGTCCATGCATAGGCCACGTCGTCGACGTCGACGCCCCACTGTGGGAGCGCGTGCATCGCTGGCGATAGGGCCTCAGTTTGCCGGGTGTGGTGGACATACTCCCATGGTGAACGGACCGGCTGCCCATCCTCACCAACCAGTCGCTCCGTTAGCACCACCGCATAGGTGTTTTCCTCCCTGAGGGGAACGACCGGGCGGATGATTAGCGTGTTGGTCTCGCGTTCATACCAGGTCATGAGGTCTTCGCGCGGGTCGCCGCCTTTGGGCCATACATTGGGGTGGTCCAGGACTCCGTCGTTGTCCGTGTCTTCGCCAGGGTCCAGGATTCCGTTTTGGTTCAGGTCCTCTTCTGCGGTCTCAAACAAGAGTGCGGGGCTGTCTGAGCGCGGATCATTCGGGAAATAGCGGTCTGTTTGGTCCAAGTCGGCTGGAAATCTTCCATGACCTACATCCAGGCGAACTGGTCGCAGGTAGTCCGGAGAGTCTGGGTCTACATCAATCAAGAAGAAAGCGTCGTCACTGAAGTTGCCATCATCTTCGTGACGGTGCTTGATTTCATCGAGGTCCAGCGCCTCATCGAACGAAACCGTAAAGGGCGCATAGATTCCGAAACCAATCAGTTCGTTGATCTTTCGCCGTGCTTTGCGCTCCATTTCGGTGGGCGCCAACTCCGAGATGTTGAGCCTCAGGCCAGTCAGCGAGGTTGGATCGGGACGGGTGGCAAGGTCGTTGGGTAAGGGAATCTCGGGAAGAGGCTTGGCATCCCAGTCGATTACGACCGCCGGACCCGTGCCTTCAGGCGTCTCACGAATTCCGGTGGGGTAGGGTGCACAGGCAACCCCAATGAACAAGGTCAACAAAAAAGACGATCGGGCGTGAAGCTGCGAGGTTCGTTGCATAGGGCGGCATATCACGACGAGCCGCCCCAGCAGTATTCTAGGCCGTGGATATCCGAAGCAAACGAACCAGCTCTACCAGCGAGAGGGTGTCCCGCTCACAGTAGCGCAGCAATGAGTCTCGTCTTTTTGCCCGCAACGAAGCATCCATGGGTTGTCCATGAACAATGAATTCCTCGAGCAGCATGCTGGCCACATCGCCCCTTTGGACTTCCAGCGTTGAATAAGCCAGCTCCGGAAGCAACACCGCCACGATGGTCTTGAGGTTGAATCGCCCACGAAATTCCGGGTGGTAGACGTGGTTCCGCATCATGGGCAAGAGGTCTACAAACCGGTCCATGGCATCTCTCAAGGCCTTGGCATCCTCTTGTGGGGCAACCGAGGCCAGCTTTGCCAAGATGCTCTTTTCGAACGATGCATGGTATGCGATAAGGGTGGCAGCACCCTCGATGGCATTGGCCACCCACCGGGCCAAGGGTGGCTGTGGGTCCAGGTTGTCCTCGGCCAGCCATTCGTGGTGGGTCATGGTCCCATCGGCTTCAACCTTGTGGATCGACACCTGAACCGGAATCATGGCAAAGGGCCTGCAGCCGGTCCATGGGGGGATGGCAGGCTGTATGGCTTCAAAATCAATGAACGCTGCCGGAAATGAGATGGCGTCGAGGGCGCTTGTCAGGCCGGGTCCGAGCACGATGGAGTCTAGCCGACAGGCTTGCCGCTGGCGCGCAGGTATTGGGGGAAGGGGAATGTCATCTGGGATGTCCTTGATGTACTCAATCCCCCGGCTTTTGATCGTGTTCAAGACTCGAGCTTTGACCCGATACAGCTCATTGAGGGTGTGGTGGGGGGCCTCCGGATGACACTCTCCGGCGAATGGGCAGGTGTAGGGATGGAAGCAGTGTCGTCCCGGCTCAGGGTCAGGCTCATCACCATCGATGCAGCCCACAAGTTGGGGCAGCTCATCGCCGATCTCGGCGGCCATCCGTTGGACATCGGTTGTGACGTCCACGGTCAGATACAAGGGCTCCGTCAATGGACCATTGTGGTCGACGTTGATGTGAATTATTTCAGCGCGGTTTAGCGGATGCCCAGCTCCTTCGGCGACCACCCACTGGATGGCCAACGCTTTCAGGTGGTGGGCCTTCACCCCTCCTGCCGAGCGAACACTGATGAGCTTGAGTCCTTGCTCAAAAGGCACCAAGGCATCCACAATCACTCGAACACCTTGGTGCTCTACGGCCACATTGAGTGTTGCCTGTTCGGACACGTGTTTTAGGGCTTGCTCGAGAACTCGCATCCGTATGTTCCGGCGGAGGTCGCGGGTTCCGTCGTTGTGCGCGGGGGGCCTATGGACCAAGGCCCACAGACGTTTGCGACATTGAAGGCCACTGGTGATTTTGGATTGCGTAAGCAAGGGGCACGGGTCCTATAAAGCGTCTATTCTATTGCCCAAATTTTTGGTGTCACGGGGTGACCCATGATGCCACGGTCGCTGCAAAGTGAATGATGGAAATGACACCAGCCATAATCCAGTATCCGCCGACAATCCTTGGCGGGAGGCGAAAAAATTCGAAGGTACCCTGAAAGTGGCGAACTGCTGTTGAGACCACAATCCAGACCATGGCCAGGTACAAAAGTGGCCCGACTGGGTGCAGAACAAAGGCCTGCCTAATCTGGATCTGGCTCATGGCGCAGAAAGAGCGAGTGAGGCCACACCCAGGGCAGTCGAGGGTAGTAATCCTCCGCCACACGCACAAGATTTCCCCATCCAGCGGGCTGTACGGATACACAAAACTCGCTGCCCACACTGAGGCGAGCACGAGCCACATGATGAGGTCGCCTCTCGATTTGACGGGGTTAGGCATGGATTCAAGATATCAAGCTCCGAATGTTCTGGGGCAGGAAGGTTTAAGATGAGTCAGTCACATGATGCCCCCAAGGGACGCAAGCACCGGGAACCCCTCTACAACAAGGACATCCCGACCCCGACCCATGCTGAGCGGGCCCGAACATTGGTTGCGAACGTTGGCTCAGCTACGCTCTGTACGGTGGCGAGGGAGCCCAAGGGGCACCCGTATGGGTCGTTTGTGGTCTACGGCATGGACGGCGAAAAGCCAGTGTTTTTGGTTAGCCATCTTGCTGAACACACGAGAAACATGCTGATCGACGACCGGGTGAGCTTGCTCGTGGCCGAAGATGGTACCGGTGATGCCCTAGCGCGTGGACGAGTGACACTGGTAGGACGAATGGCGCAGCTTGAGGGGGCCGAGGTGGATTCTGCGAGGACGGCCTACTTGGCGGCCAACCCAGGGGCCTCCTATTACATCGACTTTCGTGACTTCTCCCTGTGGGGCCTGACGGTAGAGTCGGTGCGCTTTATTGGTGGCTACGGGCGGATGTCATGGGTTGAATCGACGGACTGGGCCGGGGGCCAGCCGGACCCGATGGCGGCTGTGCAGTCGAAAATACTTTCGCATATGAACGA